>CBFIJI010000036.1:0-17396 GCA_965662885.1 Flavobacteriaceae bacterium
TTCTTCAGGAAAAATAATTGTTAATCCAAGAGCATTTAAATTGAGATGCACATTTTTAGTTTCTATTTCTTCCTCAGATTCAGCATCTACTGGTGTAATCTCCTCTGTTGATTCATCGTTTTGATTGTCATTTGTATTGATGAGATCCTCTTTAGGAGTACTGACCTCCTCAGTAGTAATAGTATCAGAAGGCAAAGCAGAAACGTTATCAGGACAGCCACTAAATTCTGAAGTTCCAAAAACATCGGGACAAACATCTAGCGAGTCCTGAATCCCGTCTTTATCTGAATCGGGACAGCCTTTAAATTCTATTAAACCTGCTATTTTGGGGCAAAGGTCTTTATTATCTGGGACACCGTCAGTATCTGAATCTGGACAGCCATCTTGATCAGGAGATCCCTTAAGTTCTATACATGAATCCAAAATATCAATAACCCCATCCCCATCAGTATCTGGACAACCATTAAATTGTGCTAAACCGAATACATCTGGACATAAATCTTTTTCATCAATAATTCCATCATTATCCTTATCTGAATTGTTGTCTATAATAGGAGAAGTTTTATCATAAAGTTTAAAACTAAAATTATAATTAAATCCTAAAAGGTGTTGAAAGTGATTGGTTTTTTGGACATCGGTGGGCGTGCGATAGTTGGATTCAAAAAAAATGCTAAACTCTTTTTTAATGTTATAATTCAATCCAAATCCAAAAAAATACGCTTTAGAAATCTGACTGGATAAATCAGTAGTGAGGAATTCAGCCGTATCGAATCGTGTAAATCCATATCCTCCAATTAGGTAAGGATTAATTTTTTTATTATAAAAAAAACGATATTTTAAAAATGCGTCAATTGAATAATAGGGAATATCCACTTTTTTATTCCCTTCAATTTTATTTAATGCGTTAATTGCCCCCTCAACCCCAACCGTTAAGCCACCGCTAATAAAGCGAGAAAAGGAAATATTAAGTCCTCCAAAATTCCAATGATCACTGAAATTAAAAAAATCTTCCATCAGTTTTCCTTGTGGACCTAGGTCGCCACCTTTGGTAACTCCAACAGGAAAGGGATCAATAGCATTGGTTCCAAGGCTAATTTGCCAAGGAAGATTTTTATCTTGAGCTTGTACAAGGTTATTGATAAAGAATAGAGAGATGAGTAAAAAAGAAAATCTCATTTGATCTAGGGTTTTAAAACATAAAATTATAAAAAAATGATGTAAGTTTTAAATTATAAATAAACTAATAAAGAATTCAAGAAACTTTGATCTATAAATAGCTATAATTTTCACTAATAAATACCATATATTTAAATGTTTTTTCATTGGTATTATATATCAATTATACAAACTATAAAAAAATTAATTAAAAGATAGTGTTCAAGCAGATATGGGAGTTTTAAATTTTTATTTGAAATCCTTCTTAAAAAAATATCTTAATAAGGTTAATATTCATCTTTGGGACCGCGATTTAATGCTTCCCCGAATGACCTATAAAGAGTATGTTTTTTTTAAAAAATTTCTTAAAGAAAAAGCACACTGTGCTTACTTTGAAAGTGGATCAGGAGGAAGTACGTTAATAGCAGAAAAAATAATGAGTTCGATCTATTCGTATGAAACTGCTCCGGGCTATGTCTCCTATATGAACAGGATCTTTAAAAAAGAGCTAGTAAGGTTAATTGACATCGGAGCGGTCAAAAAATTTGGCTTTCCAGAGGAAAGTAATCAAGAAAAAGCAAATCTTATTAGTGAAGCAATTCCCAAGCATTTTCCGCTGAAAGCAAATCAAGATGCCCTTATTTTTATCGATGGTAGATGCCGTGTTTTGTCGGCCTTAAAACTTTTTCCAAAACTTTCCTCAAAAGATTATCTTCTAATTCATGACTTTGAAAGAGAAGAATATCAAGATATTTTATGCTTTTATGAAAAGCTTGTTTTGATAGATCGTCTTGTTGTGTTAAAAGTTAAAAATGACATTCAACAAATGGACTTGATGGAATTCCAAAAAAAATACCTTCTTGACTTTAGATAAATTCTATGCTATTAAACCTTAATTCACAATGATGAAAACCAACGGCTTAGTTCTTTTTTTTATTTTCTTTTTTTATGTTTCCTCTTTTGGACAAAAAATAAACTCAAATTTTCGGCTGACCGCTAAAAAAACACAAGAAGTTATTCGCATTGATGGTGAGTTATCCGAAAAAACATGGCAAAATGCAGAGGTCGCTAATGATTTCTTTATGATTACACCTGTGGACACTGGTAAAGCATCCCAGTTTTCAGAAGTTCGCATGGCTTATGATGACGAAAATATTTATTTAGCAGTAATTTTCTTTAATACAACCGTTAAAGGAAATTATACAGCAGAGTCATTAAAAAGAGACTTTTCATTTGGGAAAAATGACAACTTTTTAATTGCAATGGATCCTTTTAACAATATGACTACTGGATTTTCATTTGGACTCAATAGCTATGGTGCACAATGGGATGGAACCATGTATAATGGAGGTAAAGTCGATTTGAATTGGGATACCAAATGGTATTCAGAAATTCAATTTGATGGAGAAAAATGGGTAGGTGAAATGGCTATTCCCTTTAAGTCAATTCGGTATGATGAAGACTCAACCCATTGGGGGATAAATTTCAGTCGTTTAGATTTAAAAGCAGGTGAAAAATCAAGTTGGGCTCCTGTGCCCAGACAATTTCCATCAGTTACCCTTGCTTATACAGGGATTGTGGAATGGGAAACTAAACTTCCAAAACAAGGCAACAATAGTTCGATTATTCCCTATATTCTTGCAAATACTCAAAGGAATAAAACAAATAATCTAAAGTTTGGTGGTGATCTTAAATATGGCTTGACATCTTCTTTGAATTTAGATATTACCGCAAACCCAGATTTCTCACAAACAGAAGTAGATCAACAAGTAACCAATTTGAGTCGGTTTGAATTATTTTTCCCCGAAAAACGACAGTTTTTTCTCGAAAACGCTGACTTGTTTTCCAATTTTGGCTATCAATCAATTCGTCCTTTCTTTTCGAGAAGAATAGGATTGGACACCCCTATTGATCTAGGAGTTCGTTTAAGTGGTAACCTGAACAACAATTGGAGAATTGGGGTCATGGATCTTCACACTCCCAAAAACGAAGCTGAAAAAATTACTTCAAAAAATTATGGCGTAATTTCTTTACAAAGAAAGGTGTTTGACCGATCCAACATAGGTCTTATTTTTGTCAACAAACAAAATCTGAATAATTTAGAAGACAGTAATTCCATTAATGATACTTCTAACTACAATAGAACTTTTGGAATTGAATATAATCATGGATCATCCAATAATTTATGGAATGGTAAACTACTCTATCTGAAATCATTTTCACCCCAAATAGAAAATAAAAATGCAGTATTTGCATCTCATTTAGAGTATAAATCGACCCGATGGAATTGGAAAATCCAACAAGAATTTATAGGCGAAAACTATACCGCAGAAGTTGGTTATATTCCAAGAAAAGGGTATATGAAAATTCAAACTTTGGTTGGACATTTGTTTTATACCGATCAAAGCAAGCAGTTAGTTTCTCATGGTCCCTTAGGAAGTCAAACCTACTTTTTCAATACCCAAATGGAAAAGACAGATAAATTAGGACAACTGAATTATGTTTTCAATTTTAAGGACAGAAGTCGTTTACAGTTTTCCTATCAAAACGACTATATTCAATTGTCCGCTCCATTCGATCCTGTAAGAACCGGACTACAGCTTCTTGAAAAAGGAAGTATCCATCAATGGGATACCTTTAGTATAAAATATAATTCACAACCTCAAAGCCTATTAACCTATGCTGTTGAAGGCCTTGCAGGCGGTTATTATGAAAATGGAAAAAGAATTGGCGTTTTAAGTGAAATAGGATATCGTTTTCAGCCCTTTTTAAGTTTAAATTCCATTGTACAATTCAACCAAATAACGCTACCACAACCATGGGGGAAAAATAAATTTTGGTTACTCGGACTTAAAGCCGATTTAACGCTGACCAATACCATCTATTTTTCTAATCTGTTTCAATACAATGAACAACTGAATTTATGGAACTTTAATTCTCGATTTCAGTGGAGGTATCAACCCGCATCAGACATTTTTTTGGTGTTTAACAGCAATGAAATTAATTACCCAGAAGCATCAAAAAACTGGAGTCTTTCTCTAAAACTAAACTATTGGCTTAACTTTTAATTCGATCAGTAAACCCCATTTGATCTCGCTAAATCGTTTCATTTTTGTAAATTGGATTCCATTTCATCGATTACTTAGACATAACAAAATGTTAGAATACATGATAGGACATTACCTTAAACAACGGCACATCCTTATTTTTTTACTTATTGTTTTCATAGGGTGCAACGGGCTTCCTAGAAGAATCAATTACGTAAATCCCAAAGATTTTGAACACACCATAGAAGGAAAATCCATTGGGTTATTTACATTGACAAATTCAAAAGGAGTTGCATGTCAAATCACCAACTATGGAGGAAGAGTCGTCAGTTTATTTCTCCGTGATCGTTTTGGAGATTTTGATGACGTCGTAATGGGGTATCCAGATTTACAGCACTATATCAACAGCCCAGAATCCTATTTTGGAGCCACCATTGGACGATACGGAAATCGTATTGCAAATGGGCGCTTCTCCATAGGTGACCAGGAATACACTTTAAATAAAAATGATGGAGAAAATCACTTACACGGAGGAATAAAAGGCTTCAACCAAGTAATTTGGGATGTCAAACAATTGACAACCAATAGTCTTGAACTCGGTTATTATTCCCCTGATGGTGAAGAAGGATATCCTGGAAACGTATCCATTGAAATTTTATTTACACTTACGGAAGAATCAGCATTAAAAATTGAATACAAAGCAACTACCGATCAAATAACGCCAATTAATTTAACCCATCATTCTTATTTTAATTTGCGAGGTGTTGGCAATGGAGATATTTTTGACCATATGATGCAAATTAATGCTGCTTCTTATACTCCCGTAAATGAAGACCTAATTCCCACTGGAGAGATTCTTCCCGTGGTGGGTACCCCTTTTGATTTCAACAAACTAAAATTAATCGGAAAAGATATTGATGCTGATGATCCACAATTGATTTATGGTAAGGGGTATGATCACAATTTTGTTATTGATGGTACAGGTTTAAGAAAAGCTGCAAAAGTGATAGACTATCATTCAGGAAGAACCATGGAAGTTTGGACAGATGAGCCAGGACTGCAATTTTATAGTGGTAATTTTTTAAATAGCATGGAAGTAGGGAAAGAAGAGCTTCGTTATCATAGAAGGGGAGCTTTATGTTTAGAAACACAACATTTTCCAGACAGCCCAAACCATTCAAATTTCCCTACAACCCTTGTCCGTCCTGGACAAATCTATACCTCAACATGTATTTATAAATTTGGTTTAGTATCCGCCAATGATTAATTCTAAGAAAATGAAAAAAACAATTACTACACTCCTTGCCTTTTTACTCCTTTTTGCTTGTAAAGAAAAAAATACCCAAGAAAATTGGACCTATATATTTGATGGAAAGAGTACAAAAGGTTGGAGAGCCTATAATGGAGATGCACTACCACAACAGTGGATGGTTGTTGAGGGCGCACTTACTTTTGATACTGAAAAAAGATTGGAAGCAGAAAGACAAGGAGGAAATGATATTATTTATGCCCTTGAAGAATTTGAAAACTTTGAGCTTTATTTGGAATGGAAACTTTCGGAAGGAGGAAATAGTGGTGTCTTTTACCATCTAAAAGAAGGGTTTCCAAGTCCATCTGAAGTTGCACCGGAGTACCAATTGTTAGATGACCTTAAGTGGGAGGAAATTAATAATGCAACGTTGGAGGAATGGCAAAAAACCGCTGCTGATTATGCCATGCATGTACCAGATACTTTGCAAAAAATCATCTATCCTTCTGGAACATGGAACAGCACCAGAATCCTATTCACCCCCGAAATTGTTGAACATTGGCTAAACGGTAAAAAAGTACTTTCATTTGTCCCTTGGTCAACAGATTGGGAAAAAAGAAAAGCCGCAGGAAAATGGAAGAACTCTCCTAACTACGGAACTTTTAAAAAAGGCTTTATCGGTTTACAAGACCATGACAGCCCCATTTGGTTTAGAAATATTAAAATCAGAAAGCTTTAAAAAGGAATACAACTAATTTTTATTTACGCAATCCACCCCCTTACCGCTTAAGTTATCGATTTATTAAAACTAGGTTTCAATTGTCGTTCCTTTAAAAATACATAAATTTAAGGCATTGATTCCCATGTTTTATATTAACTATAATTAGTAACAATGAAAAGTTTTAAGCAATTTGCTATTGAAACCCTTGCCATTTTTATTGGAATTCTTGCCTCCTTCAGTGTGGAACGATGCAACTTAAAAGAGGAGAAAATTCAGACCACCAACGAATCGATACTCACCTTAATTCAAGAGATCAATTCCAATATTGAATATTGTGAGGAGCATTTGAAACAACTCAAAAATATGAAAAAAGTCAATGAAGAAATCCTAAATAAATTTGAGGTCTTCAATAAATCTGATTTGATTGCTTTACATAAAAAATATCCTTTTGGCCATAGCTATACCATCAATGGATCCATTAGCTACTGGAATAGTGAAGCAAATTATAATAATATTTATCAATGGATGATTACTTGGTGGAACACTTGGGCGCCAGAAGAAATTTATTTTCAAAGCCTTATCTATTCAGGGAACTTATCGCTGATCAAAGATCATGTTGTTCGTAAGGAAATAGAGTCCGTTTACACCACTAGAAAAGAAAGAGTTTTGGTTAATCTCACCCTACTTAAGGAAAATTCTGATAAAATTAGGGCATGGGCAGAACAAAAGAGAAACACCTCTGAATCATCGGTAACTCGTGAACTTATTTATACCAATTTTAAAGATAATCAATTAAAAAACCTGCTTCAAGATCGGGACTATCATGTGGGCCTTCGTGTCATGAGTGTCGAAAACTATATAAAATCGCTTAAAAATCTTCGAAAACTCATCGATGAAAATTATGGGAAATAAATGTTGTTATCCCAAAAAATATGTAGAGATTATAAATTAAAAAACAGATCAAACAGTCACTATGTCTCTAAAAAAAAATAAACAAGGCGGTCAGCTCAATAAAATCAATTACTATCTGGTTGGACTGATCATTTTGATTCTTATTCGACTATATTTTGTCATTTTTCTTCCCTTAATGGATAAGACGGAAGCACGTTACGCAAATATTGCACGAATAATGGCGGAAACCAACGACTGGATTGTTCTTCAAATTGATTATGGAATTCCCTTTTGGGCAAAGCCTCCATTATCAACTTGGGTAAGTGCATTAAGCCAATCGGTTTTTGGAGCCACCGCTTGGGCTGCTCGAATGCCCTACTTGCTTGGGGCTATTCTTCTGGCCCTTTGGATTGGTAAATATTCAAAACATAAAAACAACTATTTTGCCTCCTTTGTTCTTTTTTCAATTCCTGAATTTTATTTGCATGCGGGAGTCGTTTCAACCGACCTAATGCTGAGCATCAGTATTGCGCTAATCATGTTATCCTTTTGGGAAATCATCGTTCATGAAAAAAATCAATGGAACTATGGACTTTTTATAGCTGTAGGATTGGGAATGCTTTCCAAAGGTCCAATAAGTCTTGCCCTTACACTACCTCCTATCTTCCTTTGGACTATTCATTTTAAAAAAATAAAGCTGCTTATTTTTAAACTTTGGTGGGTCAGGGGAACGATCATCAGTCTAGTCATCACCTTACCATGGTATCTCCTCATCGAACATTATTCTCCTGGTTTTTATGATTATTTTATCATTGGTGAACATTTTCAACGCTACTTCGATAGCAGCTGGAAAGGTGATAAATACGGATTCCCCAAACAACAACCCCTCGGAATTATTTGGGTGTTTTTGCTCACTTTAACCGTTCCTTGGATACTACTCCTATTTCAAAAAGGTGTCAAAAAAATAAAAACGATAGTAACAGATGAATGGTCCATGTTTCTAATTTATTGGATAATATGGACACCTTTTCTCTTTACCTTTTCAAAAAGTTTGATCCACCCCTACATACTTCCTGTAATGGTGCCCATTGCCTTACTCACTTCTGAACTATGGAAATCTGTCCGTTGGAAAAAAGCGTATTTCGGTTTTGCTTTGGGACTTCCGCTTCTTTTATTTGGGATTGGTTTATCAGGAATCACTACCCCAATTTATGACAACAACTCAGATAAAAAAATGGTAGCAAGTGCCCAAAAAGAAAACTTCCCTATATTCACACTTAACGAAAAGTCCTATTCCAGTCAATTTTATTCTAATGGAAAAATTAAACGTTTAAAAGAAGATCAAATCGATTCTTTAATGAAATCAGAAAACACTTTTTATCTCATTGTTAAGGACAAAGACTTTAAAAATCTTGATCCTTCTCAAAAAGAGATGTTAAAACCAGTCATTAAAACAAAAACCAAAGGGTGTTATCGTTTTGAGAAACTCCCTTAAATACTCGCTAAAGCAGACTTGAAAAAAGACTAGAAACAAATTAAATAATACAAGACGAATGACCCCTTCCGACTACTATAAAAACAATCGTAACACCTACAAAGCCAAGAAAGAACAACTTTTAAAAAAAAGCAGACGTTTCGGACTGCTCCGTTTGATTAGCTTTCTTTTAACCCTTTTTGGAGTATATCATTTCTATGGGGATTGGACGCCATTTTCATTGTTAAGTGTTTTTGGACTGCTATTATTTTCCACACTGATTTACTATCACCACGTCTTAAAAAACAAAAAAAACTTTTATGAAAAGCTGGAAAATATCAACCAAGAAGAATTAAACATGCTTTCTGGAAATTATGCTACTAGACCTACTGGAGAAACGTTTTTAAACCCAAATCACTTTTACAGTAATGATATTGATCTTTTTGGCAAAGGATCCTTCTTTCAATTCCTCAACAGGACGGCAACAAATGAAGGGAAACAAAAATTAGCCACGCTAATGCTATCCAACGATATTCAAGAAATAGAACATAAACAAGAAGCGATTAAAGAACTTGGACAACATATGGATTGGATACAGCATTTTACGGCTTCAGCCCATTTGATGGAGGTGACCACCAATTCTAAAACTATTACTGGATGGCTTAATAAGTACACCCCTTTTATTCCAACCTATTTTAATTGGCTTCCTACACTTTTTAGCCTTCTTTCCATAGCCATTATTACCCTTTCCTTGCTTTCACTTCTCCCCTCATCCGTTGTGATATATTGGCTGATGTTTGGTCTGCTCATCACGCTTAAATACACCAAAAAAATTAATCGTTTAGCCTTAGATGTCAACACCGTAGTTGGGACATTCAAGCAATATTCCCCATTACTCGATAAAATAGAGTCCGCTTCCTTTAAAGCCCCATTGTTAGTTAAAATGTCCCAAAAGATAAAATCCAATAAAGGACTCAAAGCATCCAAAATTTTTAATTTATTTTCAAAAACCGTAGATGCTTTAAACAATAGAAACAATATGCTTGTTGCCTTATTTGGAAATGGTTTCTTTTTATGGGATGTGAGACAAGTATTTAAAATTGAGCAATGGATTACCAACTATAAAGAAGTTATCAATGAATGGTTTGAAGTGGTATCGTTTTTTGATGCCTACCACAGTCTTTCAATTCTTGCATTTAACCAACCTGAATATTGCTATCCCTCCATTAAAAATACGGCTACCATTATATCTGCAGAAAACTTAGGACATCCGTTAATTGATAAATCACAACGTGTGGCAAGTAATGTTACGATTGGTCAACATGAATTTTTTATTGTGACTGGAGCCAATATGGCTGGAAAAAGTACCTTTTTAAGAACACTCTCCCTTCATATAGTCATGGCCAATATGGGATTACCGATCTGTGCAAGTGCAAGCACCTATTCCCCTACAAAATTGATTACCAGTATGCGAACAAATGATTCTTTAACGGAAAATAGTTCTTACTTTTTTTCGGAATTGACACGCTTAAAGTTTATCATAAATGCACTTCAAAAAGACCGCTATTTTGTCATTTTAGATGAAATTTTAAAAGGAACAAACAGCGTTGATAAAGCCATAGGGTCAGCACAATTTGTAGAAAAATTAACCGCATTAAATGCTGCAGGAGTTATTGCAACGCATGATTTAAGCCTTTGTAAAATTGAAAAAAAATCAAAACAAGTAATAAATTATTATTTTGATACAACTATAAAAGAGGATGAACTGTATTTTGATTATACATTAAAAAAAGGAATTTGTAAAAACATGAATGCCTCTTTTCTTTTGAAAAAAATGGAAATCACATAATCCCTTAAATCAAGACGTATTAAATAACTATATTCGAAAAGTACGGCAGCACATCGATAGATGTTATACGTAAAAAAACCTTGGAGACCTCTAAAAAATGGAAGGAACACTTATTAATGCTTTAGCTGTCATTTTAGGCAGCACATTAGGAATTTTGATTCATGCAAAACTTCCTAAAAAAATTATCACTATTGCTTTTCAAGGTATAGGATTGTTTACCTTATTCTTAGGAATAACGATGGCCTCAAAAACCAATGAATTTCTCATCATGATCTTTAGTATTGTCATTGGATCAATAATTGGTGAACTTATGAATATTGATGGAGCCATCAATAAGCTAAGCAACTGGCTTAAGGGGAAAGTTCGATCAAATAATGCTAAATTTTCGGAAGGTTTTGTAACCTCTTTTCTTCTTTTCTGTATGGGGTCTATGACTATTTTAGGAGCCATTGAAGAGGGCTTAGGGGGTAAACCCAATTTACTGCTTGCCAAATCACTTCTCGATGGATTTTCTTCCCTAGCCCTTGCAGCTTCAATGGGAATTGGTGTTCTTTTTGCTGCTGTACCCCTTCTTATTTACCAAGGGGGACTAACTCTTTTTGCAGCATCACTTGAAGGTCTATTAACAGACGTAATCATCAATGAACTTACAGCAGTTGGAGGCTTACTTTTAATTGGACTTGGAATGAATATTCTTGAAATTAAATCGTTTAAAATTTCAAATATGCTCCCTGCTTTAGTAATAGCAGTTATTCTTTCCGCCCTATTTTTAAGCAATCCCGCTTGATCCATTGCATAAAAAAAACCAATCGAATACAATGAATCAATTGGTTTTCAGCGGGACGTATAAAGTAAATTCCTATTATTTTTTGACCAAGGTAACCCCCAGTTCAATAGTATCTAAAATAAGTTTATCTCCTAGATTTTCAAAAAAACTACCTGAACGAAATTGAACATTATACTTTGCACGATCAAAAGCCAGTTGAGCTGTATAAGATGATGAAGAGGGAGATCCTTCAAGCGTAAAACGAACTGGATGTGTAATTCCTTTGATGGTCAGTGTACCGTCAACAGAATAAACACCCTCCTTGGGAGACGACGGTTTTGTAATTAAAAGCGTAGCTGTAGTATGTTTTTCCACAGAAAAGAAGTCATCAGATCTTAAATGTCCTTCAAGGCGTTGTTTTCCTTTTCCAGATAAATCTTCGACTTGAAGTGTGGTCATATCCACGACAAAGGTGCCACCGTTCAGTGTTTCTCCGTCAAAATCCAATTCAGCACTACTAAATTGTAAAGACCCGTAATGAGATTTTGTTGAGATTTCCTTTCCAATCCATTTGATTGTACTCGATGTTAAATTGAAATTGTCTTGAGCAACAAGCAGGTTTGAAAAAATCAAAACAAGAATTGACATTGTAATTTTAAAGTGTTTCATAATTTTTTTTTTCAAATCTAACATAAGGCTTTAGTTTATTAATTAGGATACATTAACATTTTATCAGATTCAAACAAAATGATTCATTAAATCCTCAAAACGTATAATTAATTACAAAAAAGTAAACTATTTTGATTCTCACTTTTGTTCATTCTAAAAAACAAGACGCCTTTTAATCTTTTAATTTCCAGTAAAGTTAATTCCAAACACCTTCTAATACTTTATATTTTTTACTTATTAATTATTCTTTTGAAAGAACAAAACACCCTCCAACACCTGATTAACTATCTATTTTCGCCAACCTATGAGTGCATAGATTGATGAGATTCTTTGGGAAGATGATTATAATAGCTTTAATACGCAAGTTTGGAATAAAGAATAGTTTCCTTTATCTATAAAAACACTCCATATGTAAGAAGTGTTTTTTTTGTGACCCAGGGAGGATTCGAACCCCCAACCCTCAGAGCCGAAATCTGATATTCTATCCAGTTGAACTACTGGGCCGTTTTGTTCAGCGAAATTAATTTATTTTTTACATATTCTCTACCTATTCCTGATTTTAAATATTTCTCTCTTTCACGTGCTTCTTTTCTTGTACAATAAGACTCATGAAAAAGTAAAACCCAAGGCACAAATGCTTTGGTGGATCTATTTTGTAACTTATTATGCTGATCCAATCTCATTGCTACATTTGTAGTCATACCCGTGTAAAAACGATTAAATTTACTGCTGTAAAGGACATAAACAGAAAACATATAGAAGGATTCAGAGCCGAAACCTGCCTGCCGGCAGGCAGGTCTGATATTCTATCCAGTTGAACTACTGGGCCGTTTTGTTTAGCGAAATTAAATGGATATCCACCAAACTAACTGTTGCTGATAAACCTCAAGATAAAGAAGATCTTTTTAATTAAAACGCTAGGAAAAGTAAACCTTAGCTTAAGAAAGTAAGTTTTTGACAATCCCTGAGATCGTCTTACCATCCGCCTTTCCAGCCATTTTTTTAGAAGCAATACCCATCACTTTACCCATATCCTTCATGCCTTCAGCATTCACGGATTGAATGACCTCAGCAACGATGGCTTGAACTTCAGATAGCTCTAACTGTTGGGGTAAAAACTCAGCAATAACAGCAGCTTGATCCTCTTCTGGACCTGCTAAATCTAATCGGTTCTGTTCTTTAAAAATAGCGGCACTATCACGGCGTTGTTTAACTAATTTTTGAAGTAATTGAATTTCTTCGTCTTCCGTTAAGGAATCACTTGATCCCGCTTGTGTGGTGGCCAATAAAATGGCAGATTTTATAGCACGAAGAGCATCAAGTCTAAGGGTATCCTTAGCTTTCATGGCTTCTTTTATCGACTGCATAAGTAAGTTTTGTAATGACACTGGCTTAAATTTTAAATTAAATACATTGTTATTGGGTCGGCTAATCTACATTATCGTGTAAAAAGGAATTGTTAGAACGCAACTGCAAATCTTCATTAGAGTCATTGTTCAAAGAAAGTCTGGAATTTTGGTTCTCGGGTAAACCGGTATCATCCAAATCCATTCCTACTCGCTTATAAGCCGGTTCTTTTTCCATTTCATCAACACGATGTGCTTGGTGTTTAAATTTATGATTAAACTCCTTTAAATGCGCTTTTCGTTTTTCATTATTTGATTTCATATGGCTGATAGAGTGATCAAAAGGATTCACATCTGCAGCTTTTGTTTCCCCTTCCACAGCCGAAATAGGCGTGGAATCTTGTTTCGTTTTCACTTCAATATCATCCAACATAAAGGGCTCGGTATTGGAATCAGAAACCGTCTCCTCTTGTGTATCCTTTAGCTCAAAACGTACCGTAGGTGTTTCAAAAGTAACTTCAACAGCAGCTGTATCTTTTACCACGTCTTCTATTTCAGCAGCTGGCGTCTCAAAATTAATCTGTTCCAACGGTTTTTCGGTAGGGAGTTGAAAATCAAATTCAAACTGTTGTTCCTCTCCAGAAACAACTTCATAATCGTGAACTTGAATATCTGCAATATTTGGAGAAATCTCATTGATTATAAATTCCTGATTCTTTTCAGCTTCTTCGTTTTTTACAGCTTCATTCAGTTCTTCATTTTCCAAGACTTCATTTTTCAAGACTTCATTTGAAAGAATGGAAGCATTAGACGGTTGAATGATGTCCTCCTTTTCATAAGCTAAAATCTCGTAAACGACCTCTAAATTCATAATCGCATCGTTCATTTCAATCAGCGGGTCCAGCTCCTCTGGCTTATGCATAGAA
This sequence comes from Flavobacteriaceae bacterium, assembly GCA_965662885.1. Classification (GTDB taxonomy): domain Bacteria; phylum Bacteroidota; class Bacteroidia; order Flavobacteriales; family Flavobacteriaceae; genus CBFIJI01. Next base: position 14,094 of record CBFIJI010000036.1, read on the forward strand.
GGACTTTCATCTGCTTCTTCTAATTGATGACGAATAATTGTATTTGAGGACTGCTTCTCATAAATATTTTGCTCAGAATTAGGGACTGTATTTCGATTTGGAGTTGAATCGGACAAATCATGTTGCATAAGCTGTTCATCTTCCAAGGTATGGATGATTTTTTTAGCTTCAGTATTGACAATATCATCTTGTTGATCCACACCAAAACCTGTGGCTATGATTGTTACAGAAACAGCATTCCCAAGGGATTCATCCTCCCCTACACCCATGATTATATTGGTGCTATTTCCTGCTTCTGTTTGAATAAAGTCATTGATCTCACCAATCTCATCAATTGTAATTTCTTCCGTTCCAGAAACGATTAACAACAATACATTTTTACATCCAGAAATTTTGTTGTCGTTTAACAACGGAGAGTCTAAAGCATTAGTAATCGCATCTTGTGAACGATTGGTTCCCGATGCAGTTGCAGAACCCATTATGGCTGTTCCAGAGTTGGTCAATACTGTTTTAGCATCTTTTAAATCAATATTTTGTGTGTAGTGATTGGTAATTACTTCTGCTATTCCACGAGCTGCAGTGGCAAGAACTTCATCCGCTTTTGCAAACCCTGCTTTAAAGCCAAGATTACCATATACTTCCCGCAATTTATTGTTGTTAATGACAATTAGTGCATCAACATTTTGTTTTAAACACTCCAATCCTTTTTGGGCTTGTTCCAAACGAATTTTTCCTTCGAATTGAAAGGGCATGGTGACAATACCAACGGTAAGAATATCAAGTGACTTTGCCATATTGGCAATAATTGGAGCAGCTCCAGTACCCGTTCCTCCACCCATTCCGGCAGTAATGAAAATCATTTTTGTTTGAGTGGTCAAAAGGGCATTAATCGCATCATGACTTTCTTGCGCAGAGCGTGCACCAATATCAGGGTTTGCACCGGCACCTAAACCTTCGGTCAGACTTGCCCCTAATTGAATTTTTATAGGAACTGGACTTTCAGATAAGGCTTGGGCATCTGTGTTACTAACCACAAAATCCACCCCTTTAATTCCTTGTTCAAACATGTAGTTAATTGCATTACTTCCTCCTCCACCAACGCCAATAACCTTAATAACATTGCTTCTATTTTTTGGTAAATCGAAGCTAAAACCATTTGAAATAGTGTCTTCCATGACTATAGTATTATGCGTTATCTAAAAATTCTTTAAACTTTTCTACCCATTTTTCAAAAGAGGATTTACGTTTTATCATTGTACTTCTCTCTTTATTATTTTCCTGAGAATCATCCATGGACTGTACATCTGAAATTTCTGCATCAGCAACGGGTTCTTCGATCAATTCTTCTTCATTGTTGAGGGCTTCCATCAAAAGACCTACAGAAGTTGCGAACAAGGGACTTTTCACTGTTTCATTTGAATTTCCAGCAAGATGTTCTCCTGGATAGCCAATACGAGTATCCATACCTGTAATATACTCCACCAATTGTTTTAAGTGTTTTAATTGGCTTCCACCACCCGTTAAAACAATTCCTGCAATAAGCTTCTTTTTCTGTTCGTTATGTCCATAATTTTCAATTTCCATAAAGACCTGCTCGATAATTTCAACAACGCGAGCATTGATAATTTTTGACAACGTTTTCAATGAAATTTCTTTTGGATCTCTTCCACGTAAACCCGGAATGGAAACAATTTCTGAATCTCGATTTTCACCTGGCCAAGCAGATCCGAACTTGACCTTCAACAACTCAGCTTGCTTTTCTATAATGGAACAGCCTTCTTTAATGTCCTCCGTTACCACATTACCACCAAATGGAATCACTGCAGTATGTCGTATAATTCCATCTTTAAAGATGGCTAAATCAGTCGTTCCACCTCCAATATCAATCAAGGCTACACCGGCTTCTTTTTCTTCTTTGGACAATACAGCATTTGATGATGCTAACGGTTCCAAAGTAATATTGGCCATTTTAAGACCCGCACTTTTAATACATCGTCCAATATTCCGAATAGAGCTTACTTGACCAACCACCACGTGAAAATTGGCTTCTAAACGTCCCCCATACATTCCAACAGGTTCTTTGATTTCCCCTTGTCCGTCTACCTTATATTCCTGTGGTAAAACATGAATAATTTCCTCCCCTGGGAGCATGACTAATTTATATACCTGTTGAATTAGTCGTTGAATATCTTCTTCATCAATGACTTCTTCTGGGTTGGGACGTGTGATATAGTCACTGTGCTGAATACTTCGGATATGTTGTCCTGCAATACCAACAACAACTTCCGAAATTGTTTTACCGGAAGAAGCCTGACCTTCATCGATAGCTTGTTGAATTGATTGAATGGTTTGTGTAATATTATTAACCACTCCTCGGTGAACACCTAGGCTTTTTGATTTTCCTATACCTAAAACTTCGACCTTATTAAAGTCATTTTTTTTACCAACCAAAGCAACAATTTTGGTTGTTCCGATGTCGAGACCGACGGAGATATTTGAGTTTTCCATATGCTATAAACTTGTAACTACTACTTGATTTTTATAAATCAGATTTGCTGATTGATATATTTTTTGAGGTTTTTGTTCTCTTTGAAAAGCGCAAAACACTTTGATTTTCTTTATTTTAGAAGAAACATGGTCATGTTTGCCAAAAATAAAATCGTAGGGTAGTGAGCGAATTCCAATTCGAAATACTCCATTATCTTCTGTGAGATGAATCAATTCATTTTTCAAAAAACTATCCTCCTGTAATTTGCTTACCAAAGCAACAACAACAGGTTTCATCTCCTCCGAAAGTTTTCCAATAAAAATGGGAACATCCGCCACATGTTTTTTGGATAATGGAAATTTCTTTCCAAAACGATCAACATAATAATTCTCTTTTCCAAGCACCCGAAATAGCGGATTCCTTTCCAAAAGAACCACTTTTAAATCTCCAGTTGGATGTTGGTAAACTTCCGCATTTTCAACCTCAGGAATGTCTTGTAAAAGCACTTCAAGCATATTCAAATCTAAGCTATCTTTTGCCTTAATTTTGTTGACCTTGGTCTTTTGTGTTAACAATTTATTAACGATAGAATCACTTAAAAACAACGAAGTTTTCTCAAAGGAAACGCTGGTTTTCAATTGGTTCTGATCCTTATTTTTCCAAACTGAAAATACGGAAACAGCGACCACCAAAAAAAGTGAGAAAAGAAACCCTAAAAAAGAAGAATATTTTTTCATACCGTGTTAAAATGATTTAAAATAGTTTTGACTTCCAATCCAATATCACCCGCTCCCAACAAAGCAAAAACAGCTGTA
>CBFIJI010000037.1:0-17389 GCA_965662885.1 Flavobacteriaceae bacterium
ATCAAAGGTTTTTGTGATAAAAGATTGACCGCCAAAACCAGGGTTAACACTCATTAAACAAACCAGGTCAAGATCATTTAAGATAGGTTTCAAATGGGTAACGGGTGTATGTGGGTTGATGGCAACACCAGCTTGCATTCCCGCAGCTTTAATCTTTTGAATCGTACTATGCAGATGATTACAAGCTTCGTAGTGAACGGTTAAAACAGAAGCTCCTAATGCTGCAAATGTTTCGATATAGCGTTCAGGTTCAACAATCATCAAGTGGACATCTAAGGGTTTTAAAGCGTGTTCTTGAATGGCTTTTAAAACAGGCATACCATATGATATATTGGGTACAAACACACCATCCATGATGTCGATATGAAACCAATCAGCTTGACTTTTATTAAGCATTTCGCAGTCCCTTTGAAGGTTTCCAAAGTCTGCTGCTAGAACGGAGGGTGCTATGAGTGTTGACATAAGTATAACATTGTTTAAAGAAAAAGGCAGCCTGAAGGCTGCCTTTGTATTATCCTAAATAGGTTTTAAGAATTTTACTCCTAGAGGTATGTTTTAATCTTCGGATTGCTTTTTCTTTAATTTGTCTTACGCGCTCTCGGGTTAAATCAAATGTTTCACCAATTTCTTCTAAGGTCATGGCATGTTGATTGGCCAATCCAAAATAAAGTCGAACAACATCTGCTTCTCGAGGGGTAAGTGTTTCAAGGGCTCTCTCTATTTCTGTTCGAAGTGACTCATGAAGTAATGTTCTGTCTGGGTTAGGTGATTCACCACTATTCAAGACATCGTAGAGGTTTGAATCTTCTCCTTCAACCAAGGGAGCGTCCATAGATACATGGCGTCCAGAATTCTTTAACGATTCTTTGACATCATTAATAGTCATGTCCAATTCTTTAGCAATTTCTTCAGCAGAAGGCGCACGTTCATGGGCTTGCTCTAAAAAGGCATAAGTTTTATTGATTTTATTAATAGAACCAATTTTATTTAAAGGCAAACGTACAATTCGCGATTGTTCAGCAAGTGCTTGAAGAATGGATTGTCTGATCCACCATACCGCATAGGAAATAAATTTAAATCCACGGGTTTCATCAAAACGTTGCGCGGCTTTGATCAAACCAAGGTTTCCTTCATTGATCAAATCAGGTAATGTCAAGCCTTGATTTTGGTATTGTTTGGCTACGGAAACCACAAAACGAAGATTGGCTTTGGTTAATTTTTCTAGGGCAATTTGATCTCCTGCTTTAATGCGTTGTGCCAATTCCACTTCTTCCTCGGCAGTAATCAAGTCCACCTTTCCAATCTCTTGTAAATATTTGTCTAACGACGCTGTTTCTCTGTTGGTAACCTGTTTGGTAATTTTTAATTGTCTCATATATAGCTGTCCTCTTAATTCTTATACGTAGAAAACCCAATAATGTTTCACGTTATTGGGTTTTTTTTAAAAGAATTTAATTTATTGTTACTTTTTTCTTTCTGGACGCGGTAACAACGCTTTTCGGGAAACTTTTTGTTTCCGTGTTTTAGGATCAATTCCAAAGTATTTAACGTCTAATTCCTCATTCATTTTTAAAACATCAGAGGGGTTTTCCGTTCTTTCCCATGCAATTTCTGACACGTGAAGTAAAACTTCTTTTCCGGGTCGGAATTCAACAACTGCACCAAAATCCAATAGTTTCACTACTTTGACTTTATAGATTTCTCCAACAACTGGACTGAAAGTAATGTTTTCAATTTTTTGGATGACACTATCAATCATTTCCTGATCTACCCCAAGAATTTCAACAATTCCCATTTCGTTTTCTTCTTCGATAACAATGGTAGTTCCTGTTTCTTTTTGCATTTCTTGGATTACTTTTCCACCAGGTCCAATTACTGCACCGATGAACTCTCCTGGAATAGTTAATTTAACCATTTTAGGGGCATGTGCCTTAACATTGTCTTCTGGAGCACTTATACTTTCCGTCAGTTTTTCAAGAATATGTAATCGTCCAGCACGAGCTTGTTCCAAAGCTTGAACTAAAATTTCATAGGATAAACCTTTAATTTTGATATCCATTTGACATGCAGTAATACCGTCCTCTGTTCCTGTTACTTTAAAATCCATATCACCCAAGTGATCTTCATCACCAAGGATATCAGAAAGAACAGCAAATCGTTCACCATCGGAAATTAATCCCATAGCAATTCCTGAAACAGGCTTAGTAATTTTTACTCCAGCATCCATTAAGGCCATTGTTCCTGCACATACAGTTGCCATAGAAGAAGAACCGTTGGATTCTAAAACTTCAGATACGACTCGAACGGTATAGGGACAGTCATCAGGCATCACTTTTTTAAGTGCACGTTGTGCCAAGTTTCCATGACCAATTTCACGTCGAGAAGTTCCACGAAGTGGACGGGCTTCTCCCGTACAAAAAGGAGGGAAGTTGTAATGTAAGTAAAAGGATTCTTCTCCTTGGTTGGTTGGAGAATCAATAATGTTTGCCTCTCTAGAAGTTCCAAGAGTAACCGTGGCTAACGCCTGTGTTTCTCCTCTTGTAAATACCGATGATCCATGGGTTGATGGAAGATAATTGACTTCACACCAAATAGGTCGAATTTCATCTGTTTGTCTTCCATCTAGTCGAATACCCTCTTCTAAAACGACATTACGAACCGCTTCTTTTTGGGCTGCACTGAAATATTTTGATATAAGACCACTTTTCTCTTCTAGTTCTTCTTCTGAAAACAGCGCTGAAACATCCTCTTTTACTTGAGAAAATTGTTCTCCACGTTCTTGTTTAGAAGTTCCTGCTTTGGCAATATCAAAACATCTTTGGTAGGCAGCTTCGTGAATTTGTGCTTTTAGTGCATCATCACTTTCTTCCCCTTCGTATTCGCGAGTTTCTTTTTTTCCTACTTGAGCAACTAATTTATTTTGTGCTTCAATTTGTAATTTAAGGGCTTCATGGCCAAATTTAATAGCATCTGCCATTTCTTTTTCAGAGACTTCATCAAATTCTCCTTCAACCATTGCTACAGAATCTGCACTTGCTCCGATCATAATGTCCATGTCACATGCATCTAATTGAGCTCTGCTTGGATTGATGATAAATGCACCATTTAAACGTCCAACACGGACTTCAGATATCGGATATTCAAAAGGGATATCAGAAAGTTGAATCACTGTTGAGGCAGCGAGACCTGCTAATGCGTCAGGCATTACGTCTTCATCATGTGACATCAACTGAATCATTACTTGTGTTTCAGCATGATAGTCTTTTGGAAATAAAGGACGTAATACGCGATCCACGAGTCGCATAGTTAAGATTTCATCGTTACTTGGACGTGCTTCTCGTTTAAAAAAGCCACCGGGAAAACGACCAGCAGACGCAAATTTTTCTCGGTAATCAACCGTGAGTGGTAAAAAATCAACAGGGCTTGCTTTTCTTGCGGATACAACTGTAGCTAGAAGCATACAGTCCCCCATTCTTATAACTGCTGAACCGTCAGCTTGTTTGGCTAGTTTGCCAGTTTCAATACTAATTGTTCTACCATCTTCAAGATGGATTTCTTCAATAAATGTTTTTGGAATCATTTTTCTTTTTTTGGTTTAACCTAAAAGTTGTTGTGTGTTGTTAGGGCAACCAATGAAAAACGATACTTCAGCTTTTTATGTATAGGAGTAAGTTTGCTTACTTACGTAAACCTAATTCTTTAATAATTGCACGATAACGTTCGATATCCTTACTTTTCAAATAGTCCAAAAGACTTCTTCTTTTTCCAACTAAACGAACTAAGGAACGCTCAGTATTAAAGTCTTTTCTATTGGATTTTAAATGTTCAGAAAGGTGTTGAATTCGATGAGTAAATAAAGCAATTTGTCCTTCTGCGGATCCGGTATCTTTTTCAGATTTACCGTGTTTTTTAAAAATTCCTTCTTTTACATCTTTAGATAAATACATGCCAATATTGTTTTAATGATTATTATGTAATTTTTATGCGGTGCAAATATACTCTTAAAGTTTAATTCTCAATGCTTATTACCCGATTTTATCGGATGGGACGGTTGAGTATTAAATCCAAATAGAGGTTTATTTTATTTTTTAGCTCTTTACGATGGCTAATAAAATCCAAAAAACCCTTTTCCAATTGAAATTCACTGGTTTGGAATCCTTCTGGGAGTTCTTTTCCAGTGGTATCTTTAACCACACGAGGTCCAGCAAAAGCGATTAATGCTCCAGGTTCTGCAATATTAATATCTCCAAGCATTGCATACGATGCCGTAGTCCCTCCAGTTGTTGGATCCGTGCATAAAGAAATATAAGGCAGCTTTGCATCCGCTAACTCAGTAAGCTTTGCGGCAGTTTTTGCCATTTGCATTAGCGAAGTTGCAGATTCCATCATACGAGCTCCACCAGATTTGGAAATTACCAAAAGGGGAATTTTTCGTTTTATAGCAGCATCAGTAGCTCGTGCAATTTTTTCACCAACAACGGAACCCATTGAACCTCCAATGAAGCGAAAATCCATACAAGCAATAACTATTTCTTTGCCTTTTGACTTCCCGACTCCAGTTCTTATGGCGTCTTTTAGCCCAGTTTTTTTGGTCGCATCTTCAAGCCGAAAGCTATACTTTTTTGAGTCTTCAAATTTTAAAAAATCTTTTGATTTTAGATTTGAATCCAATTCCTCATACACTCCTTTATCAAAAAGTATCTCAAAGTACTCTTTGCTCCCGATATGAACATGGTAACCGTCTTCAGGACTAACATATTGGTTTTGAATTAACTCCTGCGCCTCAATTACTTTTCCAGTTGGCGTTTTGTACCAAAGACCTTTAGGAATATCCTTTTTTTCCTCCGTTTTGGTTTGAATTCCTTTTTCACTTCGTTTAAACCAACTCATTGTGTTCTAGTTTATTGTCAAATATATAAAAAGGATATTACAGTGTATTGACATTGTTTAAATCCTCAAAGGCTTTTGTCAAACGCTTTTTAAAGGTTTCCTCTCCCAAACGTAACCACTTTCTTGGATCGTAGTATTTTTTGTTTGGATTTTCAGCACCCTCAGGATTTCCAATTTGTTTTCTGAGGTATTCAAGTTTACTTTCTATATAGTCTCTAACTCCTTCTAAAAATGCAAACTGTAAATCAGTGTCGATATTCATCTTAATAACGCCATATCCAATGGATTCTCTGATCTCTTCTAAAGTAGATCCAGAACCACCATGAAATACAAAGTCAACACTGTTTTCTGGAAGGTTAAATTCTTTGGAAATGTATTCTTGTGAATTTTTTAAAATCTTAGGCGTTAATTTTACATTTCCTGGCTTATAAACACCATGTACGTTTCCGAAGGCAGCCGCTACAGTAAATTGGTCACTAACTTCGCTTAACTCTTTGAAGGCATAGGCAACTTCTTCCGGTTGGGTATATAATTTGGAAACATCAACATCACTATTGTCGACGCCATCTTCTTCACCACCAGTGATCCCCAATTCAATTTCTAGGGTCATATCCATTTTTTTCATCCGTTTAAGATATTCTTTACAGATGGCAATATTTTCCTCTAAAGGTTCTTCAGATAAGTCAAGCATATGAGAGCTAAAAAGTGATTTCCCCGTCTCTTTAAAGAACACTTCACTTGCATCCAAGAGGCCGTCAATCCATGGTAACAAATTTTTAGCGCAGTGATCGGTATGAAGGATAACTGTTGCTCCATATGCTTCAGCAAGTTCGTGGATATGTTTAGCTCCTGCGATAGACCCGGCTATGGCTGCTTTTTGGTTCTCATTGGAAAGCCCTTTTCCAGCGTTGAACTGAGCTCCACCATTGGAGAATTGAATAATAACAGGACTGTTAAGTGCTGCTGCCGTTTCTAATACTGCATTAATTGTGTTGTTTCCTGTTACGTTTACTGCTGGTAGTGCAAAGGCTTTTTCTTTCGCAAGTTTAAAAACTTCTTGGACTTCTTTTCCAGTTACTACTCCAGGCTTTAATGTGTTTTTCATCAAATAAGGTTTGCGGCAAAAGTATTAAACTTTTTTATTTTAAAATGGATAATTAATCCCGATGTTATACACGGCACTCGAAAAGGAGTGATCTGTCCACCATCTTTTATTTTGCGGGAGTGAAGGATTATAGCTTTTAAATCCAACGTCAAAACGAAATACAATGAAATTAAAATCGTATCGAAACCCAAGTCCAGAACCAATGGCAATTTCTTGAAGATCTTGGAAACCATCAAAACGCATTTGAGGATCATCCACATTATCAAAAACATTCCAAATATTTCCCATATCAATAAATAATGCTCCATTGAGCTTTCCAAGAAGCGGCATTCGATATTCAAGATTTAGGCTTAATTTTAAATTTGCTTCATTGAATTCATTGATGTTGTTGCTACTTCCAGGACCCAGTTTATAAGCTCTCCAAGCTCTGTTATCATTGGCTCCTCCACCAAAAAAAGATCTTGAAAAGGGAATATTATTGGCATTTCCTAGTGGAATGGCTATCCCTGAATAGACTCTAAGGGCGATGATTTTTCTTCTCCCTAGACTCCAGTGTTTGATAAAATCCAATTCCGTTTTTATATATTGTGAGGGGTTAACACCTTCAAAAAGGTATTGATCCAAATCGTTTTTATCAGCACCTGCAATATTCAAAATCCCATTTAATATATTACCAACCCAATCCAACTTCCACCTGAATTGATAAAAATTTTCATCGAGAATACTTTCTTGACTATTGATATTGATATTTAGGGAGGATCCCAAGATTAAATTATTTGTTGTTAAGCGCTCGAAACGTTCATTAATGTTATTGATTGTTTTATAATCGAGATCATCCTCTGTAATTGTTGTTTGGTTGTTGATTACTGCATTAATAAACGCGCTTGCTCCTGAAGGGATGGAAAGATTTCCTTCTTCAAACCACGTATCATCTAAATTGTCCAAATACTTTAAAGCAATCGTATTTAGACGATCATAACTGTTTCTGTAAACATTAAAATAGTTAGCACTATTCCGATTATTTACAAATTCAAGATCGATGAGTTTAAAGGCTATTTTTTTTCGATTGTTGGGTGTCCATACAAACTCGTATTTACCCGAATACAACTCTTTATCTAGTCCAATGTTTTGTTGTAAACTCGCCCCTAAAACAAACTGTGTTTTTGGGTACATTTCTTTAGGAATGAGTTTGGAAGTATTGAACGGAGAAAGAATCCGTGGAAGGGTTAGTTTTATGTCTGCCCCTAATTCAAAAATATTAAAAAAACGATCCTGGCTTCCAGTCAATTCACGAGAGGTAGTTCCCAACGTATTTTTTAAACTTAATTCAAGCACTTCTGTTTCCTTAAAAACATTTCTAATTCCTATTGCCCCACTTAAGCCAATCCCAAAATCTTGAATGTTTGAATGTGAAAAATCCAAATCAAAACCCAATGAAAACCGCTCCATCGGGGTTAAAACTATGGAGGCTTTAAGAGCTGTACTGTCCTGTTCTATGGGTGTGTATAGGATACTCGGATATTTAAAATTTTTAAGGCTAGAAAAATACCTATAGGTTGCTGCACGATCTTTTTGTCGATAAACGGCATTTTTTTCAATAAAAATCCCTGAAGTCAATGCTTTTGGCTTGTATTTTAATGGTCCTTTTGAAAAAATTTTATATCCATCATAAGTAATGGAGTCCGTATAAGTATCTAGTTGTCCAAGATTGTTTTTAGTTTCTAAATAAATTGAAATGTCTTTTACCCGATGAATTGCATAATCAAATTCTTGGAGCGTATCATTTATCCTTTTTTGAAAGTTACTGATATTAACAACAACAGGTATTTTTTGATCCTTACCCGTACTGTCAATTGCTGCTGTAAAACTCAAACTACTTTGTTGGAAATTATAAACTCCTTGATCTAAAAATAAATTGATGAGTCGTTCTCGTTCTTTTTCAAATTGTTTTACTTCAAATGGGGCTCCCTTTTTAATAAAACTTTTGGTATTTGAAAGCTGGTATAAAGAGTCTAGGGTAGGGGACTTAATTTTTCTTGAAATACTGTCAATCAAATATTTTTCATTGGTTGTTATTTGATAGTTAACGGTAGTGCGTTTCTTTTTTAATAGCGTCGTATCAACATCCACTTCAACATCAAAAAACCCGAGATTTTTATAGTATTTTGAAATTCGATTTTTTGATTTCTCAATTTCTTCTAAGCGAATTAAGGCTGGAGGTTCTCCCGTTTTTTTAAACCAGTTGTTTAAAGAAACAAGCTGTTTTTTTAAGCCTACAACCTGTTTGGGTGATATCCATCTTTCAAGATTTTTTTCACGATTTTTTTTTCTCTTCAACCACGTGTCAAACAAACTATCTGGATGGGGGTGAGCAATGTTGTATAAATGAAGTCCAACGGGAATACCAAAAATCTTTTTATTGGGTTTTGTAGTAATAAAAAAATTAACTGGTGTTTTTTTGAGAAGCTGCTCATTTTCTATAATCACATTTTTTTTGATCAAATAATCTTCTTCAGATAGGTTTTTAATACTACTACATCTGGAGAGAAGAAGTATTAACATGGAAAGAATGACTAATTTTGCTTTTAAGTGATGCACTCAACGTGTATTAATCTTCAAAAATAACTGATTTTTATGCTTACTAACAATCAACGCAAACAAATCGTACAATTGGCACAAAAAAAATATCGTGAACAATACGGCTTATTTGTTGCTGAGGGGGAGAAAATTGTAATGGCGCTGTTAGATTCTGGTTTTAAATACCAGACCCTTTATGCGACAAAAGTAATTCCTAAAGTCACTTGTGAAGTTATTGACATTGCTACGATGAAGAAAATAACCCACCTAAAAAATCCAAGTCCCATTTTGGGTGTTTTTTATCGTCCAGAAGCTTCCATTCCTAGAGACTCAGATTTTATTATTGCTTTGGATTGTATTCGTGATCCAGGGAATTTGGGGACCATAGTCCGTCTTTGTGATTGGTTTGGTTTGGACCAATTGGTCTGCAGTTCGACCACTGTTGACTGTTTTAACCCAAAAGTCATTCAAGCGAGTATGGGGTCCATTGCCCGTGTTAGCTGTGTTTATGTGGATCTTAATACTTTTCTATCGAATACAGATAAAAAGATTTACGGCGCCACCTTAGGGGGAAGTTCTCTCTATGAAGAATCTTTTGAGACCAATATGGTAATGGTTTTTGGGAATGAGTCCCATGGTATTTCGGAACAGTTGTTGCCACTAATTGAAAAAAATATTTCCATTCCTCGTTTTCGCAAGCATTCAGAACCAGAGAGTTTAAACGTTGCCACTGCAACATCGATTTTTTTAAGTGAACTTTTTCGTCCCTAGCAACTTATTCAAAAGTAAAGTTAATAGCGATGCCTCTGCTAAGCATCCTTAAAATTTTTCCTGTCCAAGGGCTGTTTGGGTTACCGTCTGGAAGTAGCTCTGAGCGCCCGTCGGGTACTAATTCATTTTGAAGTGAAAAGATCCCTCGAATAGAAGGTGAAAATTTGAAGTAGTAGAGGTAAATATCGACACCAAAACCAATCTCATAGTTATAACTTTGCGTGATCGTTCTGAATTCATTACTGAAATTATCGTCGATGTTTTTTTCATTACTTGATAAATTAAAATCAGTAGATATTCCCGCCAATAAAAAGGGTCGTACATTATTAATTCTTCGGGTACTCATTTTAAGTATAAGAGGAATGTGGATATAGGTTGACTTTAATTCTCTTAAACGATCAGATTCGCTTGTAAACTCAATATATTCTGGATAGTAAAGCTCTCTTTCAGAATAGTAAAGACCTGGTTCTAGTCGAAGATTTAAAAATTCGTTTATTCTTAAACTACCAACTAAACCGACATTGAACCCAGCATTTTTGGTGACGACGATATCCTTATATTGAAATTCTGAATAATAATTTTTGATATAATTAAACTTAAAATCATAGGCAATAATACCCACATAGTAACCGTAGTGAAGAAATTTTTTGTCAAAGTTTGGAAGGTGGTTTACACGTTCATTAATTTTTGAATACTGTGCTCTGATAGGAGAAGTACATAAACAACTCAGACAGATTAAAAAGCCAATTATTTTATTTTTTTTTAGCACAATAAATAGAAGCTACACCAAAGGTTTGTGGAATGTTCTCCACTTCTATAAACCCGTTTTTTGTTAAAATATTGTTGAACTCCTTCCCATGAGGAAAAACAGCCGCAGAATCTGATAAATATTCATATGCAGCACGGTCTTTAGAAAATAATTTTCCTAGGAAAGGCATAATTTTTTTGGAGTAAAACAAGTAAAAAGTTCTAAATATGGGACGCTCAGGGACAGATGTTTCTAAAACAACAAAATTTCCTTTGGGTTTTAAAACGCGATAGATTTCTTGTAAACCTAAATCTAAATTTTCAAAATTACGAACACCAAAAGCTACTGTAACTGCATCAAAGCTGTTGTTTTCAAAGTCTAGTTTCTCGGAATCACCAATGACCATTTCAATAATTTCATCCTTTTTTTTCGCTTTTACCTTTTGCTTTCCAATGGAGAGCATACCCGGTGAAATGTCTAGGCCAATAATTTTTTCAGCTTTTGTAGCGGTAAGTGCTAGCGCAAGATCTCCCGTTCCTGTCGCAATATCAAGAATGGCTTTTGGTTGATAAGGGATTAATTTTTTGACTACCTTTTTTCTCCAACCAACATCAATTCCCAAAGTAATAATACGATTTAACAGATCATAACTTTTAGACACCCCATCAAACATTTTTGTGACTTGAATTTTCTTTGGATCCTCTAAATCACGATAGGGTTTTATGTTTTTTTCCATAGCGCTGCAAATATAATCAAATGCATCATAGCGAAGCTTTATTTTACTTTCTCTGCAAAGAGAATTCGTTAACAACAGCCATATATTTGTATATTTGAGCCTATTTTCTAAACACACCGATGAAAATTATTATTGCAGGTGCTGGTGAAGTTGGTTTCCATTTGGCTAAACTCCTTTCCTTTGAGTCTTTAGATATCACACTGATTGATCATGATAAAGAACGTTTAAACTATGCAGAAACGCATTTGGATATTCGAACCATTAAAGGGGATGCCTCCTCTTTAACCTACATAAGGGAAGCCGATGTAGACTCTTCTGATTTATTTATTGCCGTTACTTCCGATCAAGCAACCAACATTACCATTTGCGCTATTGCAAAGCAATTTGGCTGTAAGCGAACCATCGCTAGAATTTCCAATATTGAATACATTAATAACCAAAATTTAGTCAATTTTAAAGCCATTGGAGTTGATGAATTGATTTCACCAGAGGAACTTGCCGCCACGGAAATACTTCAACTACTCGACCAATCGGCTTTCTCCAATAGCTATGAGTTTGAAGAGGGAGCACTCACTTTGATGGGCACCACCCTAGGAAATCAAGTACCTTTTGTTGGGAAATCAGTAAAAGAGGCCGCTTCTATTTTTCCAGACGTTCACTTTATGCCGGTAGCCATTCAACGAAAAGGAACGCAGTTCACCATGGTTCCAAGAGGAGATACCGTTTTTGAGGCTGGAGACAATGTTTTTTTTATTACCCTAAAGGAAGGGGTGGAAGAACTCTATAATTTGACAGGTAAAAAGAAAGCATCCATTAAAAATGTAATGATTCTCGGCGGAGGGAAAATAGGTTGCAATACCGCACGTACCTTATTGAACAAAAAATTCAACGTCACTGTGGTAGAAAAAAATAAAACTAAGGCTTTTGAAATTGCAGATGCTTTGCCCAATGCTTTAGTTATTCAAGGAGATGGACGTAATGTGGAACTTTTGGAAGAGGAAGACTTGAATTCTATGGATGCCTTTATCTCGGTTACAGAAAATTCTGAGACCAATATTATGGCTTGTCTTATTGCCAATTCTAAAAAGGTTAAGAAAACCATTGCACTAGTAGAGAATATGGATTATTTCCAACTTTCTCAATCCATCGGCATAGATACGCTCATCAATAAAAAATTACTGACAGCCAATACGATTTTCCGATACATCAGAAAAGGGGAGGTAGTGGACATGACAACCCTTAACAACCTCAATGTTGAAATACTGGAGTTTGTGGTCAAGTCAACCTCCAAGGTGGCCAACTATATCATCAAAGATCTTGATTTTCCGAGGACTGCCATCATTGGAGGAGTAATTCGCCAAGAAGTTGGGATTATTGCCTTAGGAGATTTTAAAATTCTTCCTGGTGACCGAATTGTAGTTTGTTGTTTACCCCGTTCCATCAAACGTATCGAAAGTTTATTTTTATAAGTTTAATGCACTCAATTAATTATAGAATTGTTGTTTTTTTGATGGGGTTTTTACTCCTGTTCAATGGTGGAATCATGTTAATTTCAGCTTTGGTCAGTTACATTATGGAGGATGGTGTGACTTTTGAAATTACACTCTCTTCTTTTCTAGTCCTTTCCTTTGGTGCGCTTTTGATGCTTTTTACGCGCCAACATTCAAAACAAATCCAAAAACGGGAGGGGTATCTTATTGTTTCTTTAGGGTGGGTGCTCATGGCCTTATCAGGGATGATTCCCTATTTGATGTCTGGAGCAATTGACAATGTCTCTAGTGCCTTTTTTGAGACCATGTCTGGTTATACCACCACTGGCGCATCCATCATCAGTGATATTGAAGCTTTACCTGCTGGTATTTTATTTTGGAGAAGTACGACCCATTGGATTGGTGGGATGGGGATTATTGTTTTAACCATTGCTATTTTACCTTTCTTAGGTATTGGTGGAATGCAACTTTTTACAGCAGAAGCACCTGGACCAAGTAGTGATAAATTACATCCAAGAATTACGGATACTGCCAAACGCTTGTGGTTGATTTATTTAATCTATACCCTCTTAGAAACATTTTTATTGAAATTCGCAGGCATGTCTTTTTTTGATGCGATAAATCACGCAATGAGCACACTTTCAACCGGTGGATTTTCAACCAAAAACGACAGTCTTGCCCATTGGAACGATCAACCGCTGATTCAATATATTGTTGTTTTCTTTATGCTCTTAGCTGGGGCTAATTTTGTCCTCAGTTATTTTGCCTTTAAAGGGCGTTTTCGTCGGATCATTCATGATGATGAGTTTTTAACATATATGGGTTTTATTGTTGTTTTCACCTTAATTACAGCATTTATTTTATACACTCAAGTTGATTTGACCACCACCGCTTTTTCCTATCCTCAAGTTTTTGGAAAATTGGAAAGTTCTTTTCGCCATGGTCTTTTTCAAGTGGTGTCTCTTATCACAACTACGGGTTTTGTAACGGGTGACTATACTCAATGGACACCTTTTCTTTTAGTCGTGTTTTTTGGATTAATGTTTATGGGAGGCTCAGCCGGTTCTACCTCGGGCGGAATCAAAGTGGTTCGCCATATGTTGATGATTAAAGGAGGCTTTTTGGAATTTAAACGTGCCCTACATCCCAATGCCATTATTCAAGCACGATACAACAAAAAAATTGTTGCAGATTCCATTTCCTATACCATTTTAGGGTTCTTTATCCTCTATATGCTTACGTTCATCATCGGAAGTTTGGTATTGAGTTGTTTTGATTTGACGTTCGAATCAGCTGTAGGTTTAGCCGCATCTTCTTTGGGGAATGTAGGACCAGCCTTAGGCGATTTTGGCCCTCGATTTAATTATGCTTCTTTACCCACGGCTGCTCAATTATGGGTCTCTTTTTTAATGTTGTTGGGACGTTTGGAATTGTTTACGGTCTTAATTCTTTTTACTCCTTTCTTCTGGAAAAAACATTAGTAGTCATATTTATCTTTCCAACGATTTTTTAAAAAACTACGTATATTTTCTTCTCTTGAATTCTTTCCGGGGTCATAGAATTTTTCACCTTCAATTTTTTCAGGTAAAAAAGATTGGGCAACAAAATTATTCTCATAATCATGTGCATATTTATAGCCTTCGCCATAACCCAAATCCTTCATCAATTTTGTTGGTGCATTTCTCAGATGTAATGGAATTTCAAGATTTCCACTATTGGCAACAACTTCCTGTGCTTTATTGATGGCTTTATAGGCCGTATTACTTTTTGGGGAAGTGGCTAGATAAATGACACATTCACTTAATAAAATTCTTCCCTCTGGATAGCCTACTGCACTAACGGCCTGAAAGGTGGCATTGGCAAGAACCATCGCTGTAGGGTTGGCAATTCCAATATCTTCTGCTGCTAGAATAAGTAAGCGACGGGCAATAAACTTAATATCCTCTCCAGCTGTGATCATTCGTGCCAACCAATAAACGGCTGCGTTGGGATCGCTGCCTCGAATGGATTTGATAAAGGCGGAGATAATATCGTAGTGAAAATCTCCATTTTTATCAAAATGGACACTGTTACTTTGTATGGTATCTAAGACCAAACGGTTGGTTATTTTAAGTGGTCTTTCCGCGATTGATTGTACAATCAATTCCAAAATAGAAAGCATTTTTCGGGCATCTCCTCCACAAAGCTCTAACAGTGCTTCTTCTTCTTTTAGTTCAATTTTTTGTCGTTGTAGTAGTTGATCTGTTTTAAGGGTATGCTGAAGTATTTGACTTAAATCTTTATGGCCTAAGGGATTGAGGGTATAGACTTGACATCTTGAAAGTAAGGCATTGATAACCTCAAAGCTTGGGTTTTCTGTAGTTGCCCCGATTAAGGTCACTGTCCCCTTTTCTACGGCGCCAAGAAGGGAGTCCTGCTGAGATTTACTAAACCGATGAATTTCATCGATAAAAAGAATGGGATTTTTACCACTAAATAAACCACCACCTTGTTCCGCTTTTTGAATGATTTCCCTTATTTCTTTAACGCCAGCGTTGATGGCTGAAAGTTGATAAAAGGGACGTTCTCTCTCTTGAGCTAACAGATTGGCTAAGGTTGTTTTTCCTGTTCCTGGAGGGCCCCAAAAGAGGAGGGAAGGGAAGAGACCGTTGGCAATCATTTGTGTTAGTGCACCTTCTTTTCCCACAAGGTGTTCCTGACCGAAGTATTCGGAAAGCTTTTTGGGGCGCATACGTTCTGCCAGTGGTGTGTTCATTAATTAAATATAATTAATTTTAAACCGATTGCCTCTGTCTAACCCATTCGTATAAAACGACAGCACAAGCTACAGATACATTTAAAGAAGCCACGGCATCTGTCATGGGGAGTTTTGCACTTTCAGAAAGTAATTTTAACAGTCCTTTTGAGATCCCTATATCTTCCGCTCCCATAATAATTGCTAGAGGTTCATTGAGCGTTTTGTCATAAATGGTCTCCGACGCTTTTTCTGTTATCCCAATTATTTTAACTTCATGCGCCTGCAACATATAAATTGCATCTTTAAGGTGGCTCACTTTGGCAATAGGAACTTTAAAGATTCCCCCTGCCGATGTTTTTACCACATCTCCATTTATTGGGGCACTCCCAGTGGTTGAAACAATTATACCTGCACAACCCGTAGCGGCAGCAGTTCGAATAATGGCTCCAAAATTTCGAGCATCTGTCACACCATCCAATAAAATAAATAGGGGATTACTTTCCTTTTCAAATGCAGCTTCAATAAGGGGTTCTAGATCCACCGTCTTGATCGGTGCAATTCGTGCGACTGCTCCTTGATGATTTTTTGCTGAAAAGCGTTGCAAGCGTTCTTCTGGCACATAACTGTGGGCAATATTATGCGTTCTAAGTTGATGAAGTAGTGATTCGAATAAAGGACTTTTATGTCCTTTTAATAACCAAACCTTGTCTAATGGTTTTTCAGCTTGGATGGCTTCTGAAATGGCTCTTAGTCCAAAAATTGTTATTGATTCCATGTTGTAATTCCTTCTGCAAAAGTACACTATTAATTTTCTGCATAATTATTTTTAATATCCCTGTTTTTTATTCATCTTTTTAATAAAACTTTTTCTGACGGCAATTATATCCATAATTCATTTATTTTTGTAGCGTACTTAAATATTAAAACCTGCCCCAAACAGATGTTTTTCTTATTTCATTTTTCTTTTTATTATATCCTAGGGTCCTGTTTTCCCTTTAAGTACTCTTCGCAAACTATATTTTTAACCCTTTATCTATGAAACCTTTTTTCTTCTCTTTTTTTTGTGTTTTTATTTTTTTTTCGTGCAGTAAAATGCATAATTCTCCTTTACCATCCGAATACCCTATTGATTTATCTATTCTTGGTAATGGTACTTTAAGTGTATCTTCGGGCTCTTATGCTCGTGGTGTTTCCTTGTCCATTGCAGCAAATCCTGCCGATGGCTTTTATTTTAATCGATGGGAAGGTGATTTTATAAGTGAGGATAACCCACTTCAATTTGACGTGGATCAACCTTTAACCCTAAAAGCAATTTTTGCTCCTATTCCCCCCTTAAGTGATGAAGTTCTTATTTATACACCTAAGGGTATGGATGAACATCATGTTTTTATGATTGAAAACGGCGGTCTATCAGCCTATTTAGTGGATAAGACTGGGAAGCGACTTAAAACATGGGAATTTGATTCCCGTTTAGGTAATGATTTAGAATTGTTTCCTGATGGATCTTTGATTGGAATGTTTAAGTCGGAAAATACCAGCTTTGGTTTTGGAGGCTATGGTGGTATTTTAAAGCGATTTGATGCAAACGGTCAGTTACAATGGGAATATGAATTGAATACCCCTAATTTTCTAATGCATCATGATTTCACAGTACTTCCCAGCGGTAATATTTTGGCTCTTGTTTGGGAACGTATCCCTGCCGCTATGGCTTCAGCGGCTGGTATTTCAAGAACGTCTGATTTATTTACAGAAAAAATTATTGAAATAAATCCTTCAAATAATACCATTGAATGGGAATGGCGCAGTTGGGATCATAAAATCCAAGATAAGGTTCCTAATGTTTCTAATTTTGGAAATGTTTTTGAACAATTTCAAAAAATTGATATGAATTACACTTCCAATGAAAATGGGGACATTATGCATGCCAATGGTATTGAATACAATCCACAAACAGATCAAATTTATATTAGTGTTAATTTTTATAGTGAAGTTTGGGTCATTGATCACAGTCTTACAACAGAGGAAGCAAAATCAGATTTAGGAGATCTTATTTATCGTTTTGGTAACCCTTCGGCATATAAAGGGAATGGTGTTCGGCTGTTTTATAAAAACCACGATCCCAATTTAGTTACTTTAGACCCAACTACTCTAGGTCACTTTATGATTTTTATGAATGGCTCTGAATCGGAACAGTCCATTGTTTATGACCTTGTTTTACCATCAAATTTTTTGAACAGTTCACAGCGCTTTAATCCACCTGTTATTGCTTGGTCTTTTACAGACCCAAGCCTTTACCATGGCAGAATTTCTGGTGTTCAACGTTTGTCCAATGGAA
>CBFIJI010000038.1:0-16995 GCA_965662885.1 Flavobacteriaceae bacterium
TCATCTTTCGCACTCAGCCTGACTAATCTTCTTGAGCTGGAAAGTATATTTATTATATCTTTCACACTCAGTTTGACCAATTTTATCGAGCTAGAAAAATTATATTTATTATATCTTTCTCATTCATTTTGACACTTATGCTCTATGGTGTAAGTATTTATTAAAATTAGTAAATTGTGTTAGCAATCTAAATGTTATTGGTATATAGATAAAATTACTTTACTAGTCGTTTTTTACTGTCATGCTATTCGTAATTTGTTGCTGTCATGCTATTCGTAATTTATTACTGTCATGCTATTTATAATTTATTACTGTCATGCTGAGCGCAGTCGAAGCGTGACCTTTTAACCCAAAAACCGTAACCTATGTATTATGTTTATATCCTCCAATGCTCCGATAGCTCCTACTATGTAGGAGTAACAAATAATTTAAAAAGACGATTTCATGAACATCAATCGGGATTAAATAAAAAAGCCTATACCTTTTCACGGAGGCCACTACAGCTAAAATTCAAACAAGAATTTAAATATATAAACGATGCCATAAGTTTTGAAAAGCAAATCAAACGCTGGTCGCGTGCAAAAAAAGAGGCGTTGATCAATGGTGATTTTGATATGTTGACTATTCTTTCTGAATGTAGGAATGCAACACATTATAAGTATAAATAACGCTTCGTCTGCGCTCAGCGTCAACGTCAGTTCTGCGTTTAGTATTACCGTTTCATTGTCATTTTAAGTAAAAGTTTTTAAAGTCACGCTTGGCGCAGTCTTTACTGTCCCCCTGAGTGATCTGAAAGTACTGCTAGGATAACCTAAAATCCTACCAATTATTTGCTATTTTTAACAGAAGAAGTCAAGCTTTTGAAAAGTCATTTGGAAAAATATAGTACGGTTATTAAAGCAGCGGCTCAACGTTTGGGTTTTCTCTCCTGTGGGATTTCACCAGCAGGTTTTTTGGAAGAGGAAGCACCCCGATTAGAAGCTTGGCTCAATAAGAACCATCATGGAGAGATGGGCTACATGGCGAACCATTTCGATAAACGTTTGGATCCTCGATTGTTGGTTCCTGGTGCTAAAAGTGTGGTTTCTCTTTTATTGAATTATCATTCAGATAAAATTCAGGAAGATACAGCAGCCCCTAAAATAGCTAGCTACGCATTCGGAACAGATTATCACTATGTGATTAAAGACAAGTTAAAAGCATTATTACGGATTATTAACGATGAAATAGGAGCAGTTGATGGGCGTGCATTTGTGGATTCCGCACCTGTAATGGACAAAGCATGGGCGGCTAAAAGTGGTTTAGGTTGGATAGGCAAAAACACCAACTTGATTACTCAAAAAGTGGGCTCCTTTTATTTTATTGCTGAGTTGATTATTGACCTAGAGTTGGAATATGACACTCCTGTAACCGACCATTGTGGTACCTGTACCGCATGTATTGATAGTTGTCCCACAGATGCTTTTGTAGCACCCTATCAATTGGATGCTTCCAAATGTATTTCCTATTTGACCATTGAATTAAGAGATGAAATACCCTCAGAATTTCATAAAAAATTAGACCATTGGGCTTTTGGTTGCGATGTTTGCCAGCAAGTATGTCCTTGGAATCGATTTTCTACTCCTCATCAAGAACCTCTTTTTAACCCTCACCCTGATTTATTGACCATGTCAAAGCAAGAGTGGTATGACATCTCCCAAGAAACCTTTGAAGCGATTTTTAAAAATAGTGCAGTAAAGCGAACAAAATTTAAAGGTTTAAAACGAAACCTTGCTGCCTTAAAAAAATAAGCTTAAGACGACTCCCTTTCAATAAGAGGGGCAGGAACAGAAATTGTTTGGTGGATAATGGGTGCTTTCTTTTTTCGAGCGGTATTCTCTTTAATAAACAATTCCATCACTTCTTTCCCAATTAGTTTTCCAGGCTGGTCAATGGTAGTCAAGGATGGAGTAGTATATCCAGACACCAACCAATTACTAAATCCAACAATTGCAATGTCCTCAGGAATTTTATACTGCTTTTTCTTAAAATGCTGCATGGCACCGATTGCAGTCAAATCGGTAATAGCAAAAACGCCATCGATATCGATCTTTTCATCAATAATTTTTTGAACTGCATTAATTCCAGACAATTCATCTGCTTTTTCACAGCTGATGACTAAATTTTTATCGAAAGGGATATCGTATTTTTTTAAAGCATCTTTATATCCCAAGAAACGATCAATAGAGTTTTGTGGCATTAAGTTCCCCCTAAAGTGAGCAATTCTTTTTCTTCCATTTTTTATCAAATGTTCTGTAGCTCGAAATGCAGCATCACGATCGTCAATTACCACTTTCGAACAATCGACAATTTTGGATATTTTATCAAAAAGGATTAAGGTAGTATTTCGTTCAATAACGTTGTTTAAATGCGAAAAGTCATTGGTGTTTTGGGCAAGCGAAAGAAAGATTCCATCGACATTTTGATGCAATAGATTTTGGATATGGATTACTTCTGTTTCATAACTTTCATGGGAGCAAAGAATAATAACCATGAATCCTTGTTTTTGAGCATCTTCAATGAGTCCGTTAATAATATTATTAAAAAAATAATGCGATAAACTTGGAACGATAATCCCTACTAACTTAGTTTCTCTGGTCCGTAAAAAAGCAGCATGTGAATTGGGTTTAAAATTGACGCTCTTCACATATTCTCGGACACGTTGCTTTGTTTTTGGACTAACATCGGGGTAATCTTTTAGAGCCTTGGAGACCGTTGTGATCGAAATATTAAGGGAGGCAGCAATGTCTTTAAGGGTCAAATTTCCCATATTGTATAAAATTTGATATTTTTTTTGAATTATTTTCAGTTTTCGAAAACAATTTCGTCAAGTCAATAATTATAAAAACTAATTTATTAATAAATTGTTAAAGTTTTATCGCTAAAATTGTATAATGATACTAATTAAATAAATCAAACACATTTAAAATGAAAAATGATTTTCTAAAACCATTCCTTGTAGCTTTTGCATTTTTGCTTAGCGCTGGGATGTATGCACAAACGATCTCGGGGGTCGTTACAAGTGCAGACGGGCCATTGCCAGGAGCAACGGTTCAAGTAAAAGGAACAAATTCTGGAACGAGTACCGATTTCGATGGAAACTTTTCCATTGAAGCCGGATCAGACGACGTTTTAGTCGTTTCTTTCGTTGGTTTTACAACGCAAGAAGTTGCTGTTGCTGGACAGGATCAAATAACGGTAACACTTGAGGCAAATAATGAGCTTGATGAAGTTGTTGTTACGGGTTACGGTTCTCAAAACCAAAAAGAAGTTACCTCTGCTGTAGTAAAAGTAACTGCGGAAGAGTTTAACAAAGGAACGATCAACGATGCGTCTCAATTACTTCAAGGTAAAGTCGCTGGTTTACAGATCTACAACAAAGGAGGGGATCCAAACTCAGGAAATGTAATTCGACTACGGGGTATTTCTACTGTTGGGGCGAATGTTCAACCTTTAGTTGTAATTGACGGTGTGATTGGAGCTTCCTTAAACAATGTAGATCCTAATGATATCGAAAACATCAACGTTTTAAAAGATGGATCTGCTGCTGCGATCTACGGTTCTCGTGGTTCTAGTGGTGTAATCATCGTTACAACTAAAAAAGGTTCTCAAGGAAAAATTTCATTAAACTACAACGGTCAATTAGCTGTTGCACAACGTTTCAACTCAGTCAACGTATTGAGTCCAACTGAATTTGTTGCTGCTGGGGGTACTGACCTTGGAAGCCAAACCGTATGGTTGGATGAAGTGACTAGAGATGCTGTTACTAAAATTCACAACATTTCCGCTTCTGGTGGTTCTGGAAACACTTCTTACCGTGTTTCAACCAACATGCGTGAAGTAGAAGGAATTCTTAAAAACTCAGGTTTTGATCAATTCAATACCCGTTTAAACTTTTCTACAAAAGCATTAAACGACAAATTGTCTATTGACTTTAGTAGTTCTGTAACGACAAAAGATTCTGACAATGGTTTTTCAGAAGCTTTACGATATGCGGTAATGGCCAATCCAACAATGCCTATCTATGGTGCTGATTCTCCATACCAGTTCAACTCTGAACAATTTGGTGGCTATTTCGAATCTCTAGGGCTTTTTGATAGTTTTAACCCAGTTTCGATTGTGGATCAAAACACCAATAGAGGAGATTCAATGGAATTTAACTACGGTTTAAATCTTGGACTTGATCTTTTGGATAACTTGAGAATAAACGCACGTTTAGCAGAGCAAAATTCAAAATCATCTAATACGATTTATTACCCAACGACTTCTCATTTCAATGGAAATGCTACGAGTCCGTTAAGAAAAGGTTTAGCTGAAAAATACAACCAAAGATATTCGTTCAAATTGTACGAATTGTTTGGAACGTATAACACTTCATTTGGAAATACCAACATGACAGTAACTGCTGGTTACTCTTATAACCAAACGAACTTCTCATCTAACTTTATTTCGCTAGGAGATTTCCCAGACAATTCATTAGATTTTTCTGATGCAATCGAATTTTCTCAGGATTTATTAAACACGGGGCTTATCTCAGCCAACTCCAATGCGTCACCAGACGAAAAAATCATTGCATTCTTTGGTCGTGTCAACTTAACCTTTGACAATGCCATTTTTGTAAATGCTTCTTTAAGACAAGAAGGATCGACAAAATTAGGGGTAGACGAAAAATGGGGACTTTTCCCATCAGTAGGTTTAGGGGTTGATTTAAATAAATACTTAGACTTAGCGAATGTTAATCTTCTTAAAGTAAGAGTTGGATACGGGGTAACAGGAGCACTTCCTGGGCCAAACGGTTTATCTCAACAAGGAAGAACTTTGAACTACGATGGTGGTCAAGGTGGAGCAGGAACAACACTTACAAGAGCTGCGAATCCTAACCTTAAATGGGAAGAAAAAGCAGAAACCAATATTGGTATTGAGTTTGCTGCTGATAAATTCAGTGCTACTTTAGACCTTTATCAAAGAGATATTAAGGACTTTATTTTAGAGCGTACAGTAGATGTTGCTTTATTTGGAGTTGATCGTCGTTTTGAAAACGCAGGAGAGCTTCAGACAAAAGGTCTTGAATTATCATTAAACTATGATGTAGTGGACAATGATAAAATGAGCTATACAACTGGAATTAACTTCTCTACATATGAAACCACTTTACAAGACTATGTATTGGATGGTGAAATGAGAGGAAACCTTGGTGCACCAGGACAAAACTCAACAGCAATGATTCGTGTTAAAGTAGGCGAAGAAGTTGGTCAAATTTGGGGACCTGTTTTTGACGGTATTGACGCTGGCGGAGGAGTTGTTTTTGCCGATGTTAATGGTGACGGAACTATCGTTGCCAACCAAGAGGCAGCATTAGAAGATAATGCAGATTTCGAAGTTCTTGGAAATGGTATTCCTGACTTTGAATTAGGTTGGTCTAACCAAATCCAATTTGGTGACTGGTCAGTAAATGCTTTCTTTAGAGGAGCTTTCGGACACAGCTTAGTGAATGCTTTCCGTGCATTCTACGAGCCACGCTTATCAACTCAGTCTTCTTACAACTACGTAACAACAGATTTAGCTGTTGAAGGGCTTACAAGTGCACGTTTTAGTTCCTTGTATGTTGAAAAAGCAGACTTTTTTAAGTTAGACAACTTAACGATTACAAGAAACATCAACCTTGGAGATTTCAAAGGAATCGATGCTCTTGCAGTATCCTTGAGTGGTCAAAATCTATTTACCATTACCAACTATACAGGATCTGATCCAGAGCCAAGTTTAGTGGATAGAGGAAATACGAGCAACGGTGGAAGACCCGGTGGTTCTGACGTATTAGCGCCAGGTATCGACAGAAGATACAATTACTTTAATTCTAGAACGGTAACGCTAGGAGTAAATGTTAAATTTTAAATACATAAATAAAATGAAAATTAATAAATTAAGTTTTTCGGTTTTAACCTCAGTCTTACTTGTATTTGCATGTACAGACTTGGAGGAAGATTTGAGAGGAGAGATTACAACCGACATCAACATCGAAGGGATTTCAACCGGTGGTGGTGGAGGCGGTGGTGACGCCTTAACAAGTGCATTTACAGCACTTAGAAACGCAGGAACTGCCAACCACGGTGGGTATTTCTCCCTACAAGCATTACCTTCTGACGAAGCAGTAATTGCTGCAAAAGGAGGTGACTGGTATGATGGTGGAGTTCTTATCGAATTACACAACCACACCTTTACCCCAACTAACGGGTTTATCAATGGAGCATGGAACCAACAGTATTCCGGTATTAACAACGTAAACGAACTTTTAGCGTCTGATTTAGATGCTGCTTCTAAAGCACAATTACGTGTACTTAGAGCGTTCTTCTACTGGAGATTGATGGACTTGTTTGGAAATGTAAAAATTATTACCACTCCAGGACAAGATGCACCACAGTCAACAAGACAACAAGTATTTGATTTTGTTGAAAGTGAACTGCTTGCAGCAATCGGAGTAACTTCCGTTTCAGCAGGAATGGATTTATCCAATAGTTTACTATCTGTTGCAGACAATAAGTACAGAATCAACCGTTATGCCGCTTTAGGAATCCTTTCTAAAGTGTACCTAAACGCAGAGGTTTATACGGGTACAGCGCGCTACGCAGAAGCAGCAGCAGCAGCTGGATACGTGATTGACAACAGTCCTTACCAACTATGTGGTTCTGGATGTACAGTTCCTAACCTTGGGAAACGTCCAAGTGTAGCTACTGATCCAGATAACTTAGAAGGATTTGCTGCAGTATTTGCACCAAACAATGAGTCTAATCCTGAAATTATTTTCAGTGTAGAGTATGACGAGGCAACTGCTGGAGGAATGAACTTTAGCCAAATGACCTTACACTATTCTTCGCAGTTTACTTGGAACTTCCAAGATCAGCCATGGAATGGATATGCAACTCTAGAGGAGTTTTATAACTCTTATGATGATTCTGACCTTCGTAAAAAGGCAAGCTTTATCGCTGGTCCTCAGTTAGACTTTGGTGGTAGTGCTGTCCTTGACTATGCGTCTGACGATGGAAATCCACCATTGGTATACACGCCACAGATCAACGAATTAGAGCCTAACTCACTTCGTGAGGCTGGAGCACGATTTGGAAAGTATAGTTACAAGCAGTTTGGACGTCCTGACATGGATAACGATTATGTTATCGTTCGTTTAGGAGAATTGTATTTAACACGTGCCGAAGCTTTAGCACGAGATGCAGGTGATTGGTCACAAGCTCTTCCTGATCTTAACGTAATCCGTGCACGTGCAGGATTATCCGCTATGGGATCAGTAACAGCAGCTCAATTCTTGGCAGAAAGAGGAAAAGAAATGTTCCAAGAAACTTCAAGAAGAACGGATTTAATTCGCTTTGGAGAATATACAGGATCATGGTGGGAAAAACCAAACTCTCCTGAGTACAGAGAGTTGTTCCCAATTCCTTTCGATCAAATTCAAGCGAGTGGTGGTTCTTTAACACAGAACCCTGGGTACTAATCCACACGTTTAATATCTTTAAAAGGGTTATTTTGAAAAAAATAACCCTTTTTCTTATTTATAATTAATTGTACTTTGGCTATCATGAAAATAAAATACGGGTTTGTTTTAGCCATTCTTTTATTCACTTCCTGCTCTACAGATCAAAAGAAATTATATCAACTAAAGGGGAAAGAGACTGGTATAGCTTTTGAAAATACCTTGCGCTATACCGAATCGTTTAACCCCTATACGTACAGAAATTTTTTTAATGGCGGTGGTGTGGCTTTAGGTGATGTTAACAATGATGGTCTTATAGATATCTACTTTACAGGAAATATCGTTGACAATAAACTCTACTTAAATAAAGGTGATTGGATTTTTGAAGACATCACTGAAACTGCTGGAGTGCGTTGCGCTAATGTATGGTCCTCAGGAGCAACTTTTGCGGATGTTAACGGTGATGGTTGGCTTGACCTATACGTATGTAAATCGGGAAAACCCGGGGGCGACAACAGACATAACGAACTGTTTATTAATAATGGTGATTTGACCTTCAGTGAACAATCCAAAACCTATGGTTTGGATGTCGAGGGTTTATCTGTTCAAGCAGCCTTTTTTGATGCTGACGCCGATGGTGATTTGGATTGCTATGTCCTGAACAATTCTTTGCGCTCTGTTGGAGGCTATGATCTTATAAAAGATCAACGCAACATTCCTGATCCAGATGGAGAAGGAAATAAATTTTTTGAAAACCAAAATGGTTTTTTTAAAGACGTCACTTTAGAAAAGAATATGTATGCTAGTGCTATCGGTTTTGGACTAGGCATCACCCTAAGTGACTTTAACAACGACCGTAAAACCGACCTTTTTATTTCAAATGATTTTTTTGAAAGAGACTATTTATATTACAATACTGGAAATGGATTTACAGAAGTACTTGAAGAACAATTCGAATCCATTTCTTTAGGATCGATGGGTGCTGATGCCGCCGATTTGGATAACGATCTACGCCCTGATTTATTAGTTACTGAAATGCTACCCAAAACATTATCACGACAAAAAACCAAAGCAAAATTTGATTCTTGGGACAAGTATTCACTTGCTCTCAATAAAGGCTATTTCCATCAATTTCCACGAAATGCACTACAACGAAATATGGGAAAAGCAGGCTTCTTAGAACTTAGTAGAATGTCTGGAGTAGCCGCTACCGAATGGAGTTGGGCCTCCCTAATCTTTGATATGGACAATGATGGTTTAAAAGACATATTTATTGCTAACGGTATTTACAAAGACCTTTTGGATAGAGATTATCTCGCTTATATGGCCAATGACCAAAATGTCAAAGCCATCATCAAAGAAAAAGAAGACCCCATAAAAGAATTAATAGACATTATGCCCTCAAAAGCAGTACCTAATGCTGCCTTTAAAAACACAGGAGATTTTAACTTTGATGAGGTCACCACATCTTGGGGTTTTGATGCATCAACTTTTAGTAATGGAAATGCGTATGGTGATTTGGATAATGATGGTGATTTAGACTTGGTTATTAACAACGTCAATATGCCAGCTTTTATCTATGAAAATACCACAGACACCCTACAACATCGTAGTTTAACCCTTGAATTACAAGGCGATACAAAAAATACCTTTGGGGTAGGGAGTAAAGCCATCATAAAATATGGAGCAGAGCAACAAGCAATAAGTGAACAATATCCCTCCAGAGGCTTTCAATCCTCCATTAGCAATCGCCTTCATTTTGGCGTAGGAAATCAAAAAGTCGTTGACAGTGTTATTGTTTTATGGCCCAACGGGATCAATTCTTTACATCTCAACCTTCCAACCAATCAAACCCATCGACTAAAACAGCCCACAAGCTCCAATATAGATTGGGAAATAATTGATGACCCTACTCCTCCAGAAAAGAGAACTCCCACAATTAAATTTACGCATAAAGAAAATCAATGGATTGATTTTAATCGAGAACGTCTGATCCCACAAATGCACAGCAATGAAGGCCCTAGTTTAACCGCTGCAGATGTGAACGGTGATGGTATTGAAGATGTCTATATCGGAGGAGCAAAAAATCAGTCTGGAAGTCTTTTTCTCTCCACCAAAACTGGAGCATTTGTCGAACAGTCCACTCCTTTTATCAAAGACAAGGGCTCAGAAGACACTGATGCCGTTTTTTTTGACGGGGATCAAGATGGTGATTTGGATCTTTATGTCACTAGTGGCGGAAAAGCTTTCTCTATCTATGCTAATGAACTCAATGATCGCTATTATACCAATGACGGCAAAGGTAACTTTACCAAAAACACCACAGCTTTCACTTTCGAGAAACGCTTTTCTTCGGCTACAGTGAGTGCCCTTGATTACAATCAAGACGGTTATATGGATCTATTTGTGGGAGAACGTTTTGGTGTTCAATTATACGGATTAAAAGGGAATGGTCATTTGTTTATCAATCAAGGAAAAAACAGTTTTATTGAAAAGGAACAAGCTGAACTTAAAAGTTTAGGAATGATAACGGATTCAAAAATTGCTGATTTCAATAACGATGGTTGGCAAGACCTTGTTGTCGTTGGTGATTGGATGCCCGTAAGTATCTACCTCAATCAAGAAGGCAAAACACTTAAGAAGGCAACTCAAGAATACGGATTAAGCGCTACCAATGGTCTTTGGAATACTGTGGAAGTCACCGATATTAATGCGGATGGAATTTTAGATATCATTGCTGGGAATTTAGGAACTAACACCTTTTTTGAACCTGATATGCAGATGTTCATCAATGACTTTGATGGAAATGGCTCCTATGAACAAATCATCTGTAAGCAACAGAACGGGCGTTACTACCCCATCGTAGATAAAGATGAAATGATTGCACAGTTGCCCCAATTGAAAAAGAAAATGGTGTATTATAAAGAATATGGAACAGCATCAATGGCTGATCTTTTTTCCGCTGAAGCATTGGAAAACAGTTGGAAGTATCAATTAAATACAACAGAAACAAGCTTGTTTTTAGGAAAAGAGCAAGGGGGTTTCGAAAAAATTCAACTTCCCGAAGAAATTCAATACTCAACGACCTATGCTATCCATCTTCAAAAAGTAAAAGAAAAAAGAGACCGATTGTTTTTTGGAGGTAATCAATACCTTGTCAAACCACAATTTGGTCGATATGATGCCTCTAAAGGCTGGGAATTAGCCTTTACAACTAACAACAATCAAATCATTTGGGAGGCACCAAAAAGTATGAATATTAGAGGGCAAATTAGAGCCATACGTCCCTTAAAGACATTACAAAACAATATTTTATTAGTAGGATTAAACAATGCGCAGCTTTACGAATATGAAATTGAAGAATAACACAATACTCCTTTTTTTAGGAATCATTTTGCTTGGGTTGAGTTCCTCCTGTCAATCTGAGTATTCCAAAACGGTTCGAAAAGAACTTGCTTTAGGAGGGACGCATAATGAATTACTTTTTGATCTTGAAATCGGACAAAAAATGCAAGACTTTTTTGATCGATGTACTGCACTTAACAAACAAAAAGAAATCACGCAAGGACGTGGACTTTTTGCTCGTAAAGTTTTAAGCCCAAAAAAGGAGGAAGATCCAAGAATAGAAATGTTATTTTATGGGATTTCAAACGAAAATAAAGTTTTAACAGGAATGAAAATGCGCTTTTCCTATATTGCATGGTCTCCATGGAATAAAGAATTACAATCTGAAAAATTAATAGCTCCAATTAAAGATAGTTTGATGCAATGGTTCCCTGGGAATTCCTTTTTTAAGGTAACTTTGGAAGATGAAGATCAGCCCGTACATATTAAAGTAGATGGGAACAGAAGAATCCGACTACTTGCGTTAAATGCTCGGCAGCTATCCGTAAAAATTGAAGATATTTCTAATAAGTACAAACAATAAAGAACGCCTATGAGATCCTTTCAATATATCGTGTCGTTTCTTATTATGACCCTAGTAATTTCTTGTGAGTCCGTTCCCTCAAAAGAATTATATCGCTTATTAGAGAGCAGCGAAACAGGAATTTCGTTCACTAACCAACTCAGCTATTCCGATGACTTCAATGTGTATAAATATCGGAACTATTACAATGGAGGGGGAGTTTCTTTAGGCGATATTAATGGGGATGGTTTGATTGATGTCTATCTTTCCGCCAATCAAGGTCAAAACAAGCTTTACCTGAACAAGGGAAATTTTAAATTTGAAGATATTACCGAGACAGCTGGAGTGGGAGGCCAAAAGGCATGGTCTACAGGGGTGACCATGGTAGATATTAATGCTGACGGTCTCACGGACATTTACGTATGCAATTCTGGAGATGTTGCTGGCGATAATAAGCAAAACGAACTTTTTATCAATAACGGTGACCTTACCTTTACGGAAGCCGCAGAACAATATCAATTGGCCGATCAAGGCTTTTCAACCCATGCCACATTTTTTGACTACGACAAGGACGGTGATTTAGATGTTTACTTGCTTAACAACTCTTATCAAGCCATTGGGAGTTTTGATTTAAGAAGAAATGAACGTCCGAAGCGCGATGCCCTAGGTGGCGATAAACTTATGGAAAACCAAAACGGTGTTTTTGTCGATGTTAGTGAAAAAGCTGGAATTTATGGAAGTTTGATTGGCTTTGGATTAGGGGTGACCGTTGGTGATGTCAATATGGACAATTGGGACGATATTTTTATATCCAATGACTTTTTTGAACGAGATTACCTCTACATTAATCAAAAAAACGGAACATTCTCTGAAGTATTAACCGATCAAATGCGTTCCATTAGTGGAGCTTCTATGGGTGCAGATATGGCTGACCTAGATAATGATGGCTTTAATGATCTATTTGTCACCGAAATGTTACCCTCCGAATACCAACGCTTAAAAACAGTCACCACTTTTGAAGACTGGAATAAATACCAATACAACGTAAAAAACGGCTATGGACATCAATTCACCCGAAACATGTTGCACCGCAACAACAGTAATGGGACGTTCAGTGAAGTCGGGCGTTTTTCAGGTGTAGACGCCTCTGACTGGAGCTGGGGAGCCTTGATTTTTGATATGGACAATGATGGTTTTAAAGATTTATTTATCGCCAATGGAATCTATCAAGATTTGACCAATCAAGATTATTTACAATACGTTTCCAATGAAGAAGTCATCAAGTCCGTGGTTACCAACAAAAAAGTTGATTTTAAACGACTGATCGATATCATTCCAAGTGTTAAAGTTCCCAACCACTCCTACAAAAGTTCAGGTGATTTTAATTTTAAACACTTTGAAAACTCAGGCCTCAACATAGAGAGTTTTTCCAATGGAGCTGCATATGGTGATTTGGACAATGATGGGGATTTGGATTTGGTGGTCAACAACGTAAATATGCCTGCTTTTGTTTTTGAAAATCAAACCGATTTAGCGACCAATCACTTTATAAAAATTATTTTAAACGGTAGCGAAAAAAACCTTCAGGCTTTTGGAAGTAAAGTAAAAGTAACCACTTCAGAAGCCACGTTTTATGCTGAACAACAACCCATTAGAGGCTTTCAATCCAGTATGGATCCGCGTCTAAACATCGGTATTGGTGGAGCAACATCAGTTGCTGTTGAGGTACTTTGGCCCTCTGGAAAAATAACACAAAAAACGAATATTCCTGCCAATACAACTTTGGTGCTGAGTGAAACAGAAGCTGTTCCGATAAAAAATAAGGATAAAACCAATGATGCATCACTATTTGTTAACCGTCAAGCAGCAGCCTTTAAACATATCGAAAACAACTTTGTTGATTTTCATAGAGAGCGGCTCACCTATCACATGTGTAGCAACGAAGGTCCTGTCACAGCAGTAGGTGATATAGACCAAGATGGTGATAATGATTTTGTGGTTCCTGGAGCTAAAGGTTATCCTACCCAGCTTTTAATTCAAACGGATAAGGGACTACAAACGACCACCCCAGACGTTTTTAAAGCAGTTAAAGGTTCAGAACATACGGAATCCCTGCTGTTTGATGCTGATAACGATGGGGATATGGATATTTATTTGGCATCAGGTGGAGTAGAGGTGACCCCCTATTCCGAAATGATTTTTGACCGCTTATATTTTAATGATGGAAAGGGTAATTTTATGGAAAGCCCACAAAAATTACCCAATGCAAACGCAAGAATTAGTACCGGTGTTGTCAAGGCATCTGATATTGATGGAGACGGTGATCAAGACCTTTTTGTTGGAGAACGGATCAAGATTAGTCAATACGGTGTTCCTGGTTCTGGTTATTTATTGCGTAATGATGGAAAGGGTAATTTTACAGATATTACCGAAAAATTTGCAGCCTCCTTTAAGGATTTGGGAATGATTACAGACGCCATTTTTATGGATATGGATCAAGATCAAGACATGGATCTTATGGTGGTAGGAGAATTTATGGGCATCCATCTTTTTGAAAATCAAGCTGGATATTTTATCCCCTTTGAAGCCTCAGAACTTCCCCTTAAAAAGGGTTGGTGGAATCGACTTCATACGGTGGATATCGACGGTGATGGCGACTTGGACATTGTCGCTGGAAACCACGGTTTAAATAGCCGTTTTAAAGCCAGCGATCAAAACCCCATTAAACTCTACCTCAATGACTTTGATCGTAACGGATCCATAGAAGGTGTTCTTACCTTTCAAACAGACAAGGGGAAAGATTTTCCCTATGCATTACGACACAACCTCATCGACCAGATGAAAAGTTTAAAAAAGAAATTTCCAGACTTTGAATCGTTTAAAAATGCAGACATTACTAAAATATTTACCTCTGAAGAACTAAAGGGAGTCCAAATTTTTGAACTTAATTATTTAAGTTCTGTACTTATGATAAATCAAGGAAATTTTCAATTTGATTTACAACCACTCCCTCAAGAAGCGCAGCTCAGTCCAACCTATGCCATCAACCACAATGACTTTGATAACGATGGGGATATTGATCTTATTTTAGGAGGAAATTTGTATAAAGCCAAACCAGAAGTAGGCATTTATGACGCCTCCTATGGTGTTTATCTTGAAAATACAGGGGATACCCAATTTAAAACGTACAAAGATGGAAAAGGATTCTCCATAAAAGGAGAAATTCGTGATCTTGTTATTGATGAGGAAGCCGTATATGTTTTCCGAAATAACGATTCCCTTAATATTATTGAATACCGTAAACCATGAAATTAACTCCATTTGTATGGGCGATAATACTTCTTTTTACCGCCTGTCAACCCTCCATACAAAATCCAATTGCTTTTGATGCACTCGATTCAAAAACTACTGGAATAGAATTTTCAAACACCCTTAAATTCCGTACAGACATCAATATTTTGGAATACTTGTACTACTATAATGGTGGAGGGGTTGCCGTGGGAGACCTCAATAATGACGGATTGGAGGATATTTATTTTACTGCCAATCAAGGTCCTGATCGATTATACCTAAACAACGGGAATATGTCGTTTACAGATATTTCCGAAACGGCAGGTTTGATTATGGATAACACCTGGTCAACAGGTGTAAGTATGGATGATGTAAACAATGATGGCTTGTTGGATATCTACGTTTCTAAAGTGGGCGCTTTTGAAACATCGGGAGGGCATAATTTATTATATCTCAATAATGGTGATGCCACCTTTACAGAAGCTTCAGAAGCATTAGGAGTGGCCTTTTCAGGGTTTTCCACCCAAGCTGCTTTTTTAGATTATGATCGGGATGGTGATTTGGATCTTTACCTCCTCAACCATGCGGTTCACTCGGTAAGAAGTTATGGTAAGACCACAAAAAGAAAAGAAAAAGACCCTCTCTCAGGAGACCTTTTGTTGGAAAACCGTCTTAATGAAGCAGCAGGGCAATTTGTAGATGTTACCGAAGCAGCAGGGATTTATAGTAGCCCACTGGGCTACGGTCTTACCGTTCGGGTAGCTGATATAAATGATGACGGATGGTCAGATATTTACGTTGGAAACGATTTTCATGAAAATGATTTTATCTATCTCAACAACCAAGATAAAACCTTTAAAGAATCCATCGCCTCTTTGGTTAATCATACGACAAGGTTTACCATGGGCGTCGATATTGCCGACTTAAATAACGATGGTTTACAAGATATTTTCTCAACGGACATGATGCCCAATAATCCAGATATTTTTTTAAAATCTGGTGGAGAGGACTCTGACAAAGTAGATCGTATAAAAAAAGAATTTGGCTTTGAACCTCAATTAGCCCGTAATCATTTACAACTTAACCAAGGTGCCTCTGGTTTTTCCGAGCTTGCGTTGATGACGGAAACCTATGCAACCGATTGGAGTTGGTCAGTCCTTTTAGCCGATTTTGACAATGACATGCAACAGGATATTTTTATTTCTAATGGGATTGTAAAACGTCCCAATGACTTGGATTATATCAATTACCTGAGTAACGTATCCTTTGGATCTTACCAAGACAATCAATTGGAGGACCAACAAAAAGAAGTCATTGATCAAATGCCTACCCTAAAAATCCCCAACGTTTTATTTAAAAATAAGGGAGCACTTGCCTTCGAATCTTTGGAAAAATCGACGATTGGTCGCCCGAATTTTTCAACTGGAGCGGCGTACAGTGACTTTGATCTTGATGGTGATTTGGATATTGTTGTCAATAATATAAACGAAAAAGCAACCCTCTATGAAAACCAAACCAATCGTGGAGGACTTCGCATTCAATTAAAGGGGACAAAAGAAAACCCAGTAGTTAAAGGGGCTAAAGTCCAACTATTTTCTAAAGAAAGTGCCTTAATGCAAGAGTTACAAACCACTAAAGGATTCCAATCGTCCTCTTCCCATTATCTCCACTTTGGCTTGCCCGATAAAACTATCGTAGATTCGATTCGTGTAGAATGGACGGATGGGACTGTACAGTTAGAACCTATAGGTCAGACTTTAAGTGCAATAGCAATAACAAAAAAGGCTAGCGCACAGCCCAAACGTATTGAAAATAAGCAAGTAGCAGACTATGAACTAAAAGTACTTCCTGTTCGTCATGAGGAAAACTATTATTTAGATTATGAACGCGAACAATTGATGCCTGAAAAACTTTCATCCGAAGGTCCTGCAACAGTGGTTGCAGATTTTAATAATGATGGGAGGAATGACTTTTTTATTGGAGGGGCACGTTATCGCCCTTCACAAATATGGATAGCAGAAAGTGATGGTTCTTATAGGAGTAATGATATTCCAGACTTTAAGACAGATGAAGTTTTTGAAGATGTAGATGCCGCTACCTTAGATGTTGATCAAGACGGGGATCTAGATCTATACGTAGTTAGTGGGGGAAATGATTTGGAGCAATTTGATAAAAACATGATTGATCGTATTTATTTAAATGATGGACAAGGTGTTTTTTCTCGAGCCATGATAAGTTTACCACAAACAAACGGATCCACCATTGCTGTTGGGGATTT
>CBFIJI010000039.1:0-16679 GCA_965662885.1 Flavobacteriaceae bacterium
CGTATTTTGCTTCAAAATACGTTCGAATGATTACTGGTATGCCCCTCACTGACGCTACTGCTGGTTTTGTTGGTTATAAAAGGGATGCTTTAGAAGCTATTGACTTAAATGCCATTCGTTTTGTTGGGTACGCTTTTCAAATAGAAATGAAATATAAAACATGGCTTAAAAAATTCGTAATAAAAGAACATCCGATTATTTTTGTAAACCGAAAGCTTGGTCACTCAAAAATGGATAAAAAAATAATTTGGGAAGCCATGTTTGGGGTTCTATATTTACGATTGAAACACCGTTTAAAATGAGCACAAAAAAATCGTTGCTAATTCAAAATGCGCAACTTGTCAATGAAGGGGAAATCAAAAAAGGGGATGTCCGTATCATCGACCATCGCATAGCAGCTATTGCGCCACGTTTAACTGCTGAAAATCAAGAAAGGGTGATCGATGCTGAAGGTATGCATTTATTTCCTGGTTTGATTGATGATCAGGTTCATTTTAGAGAGCCTGGTTTGACACATAAAGCAACCATTGAAACGGAATCACAAGCTGCTGCAGCTGGAGGAATTACTTCTTTTATCGAAATGCCCAACACACAACCGCAAACAACCACGCTGGGGGAGTGGGAGCGTAAAATGGCAATTGCTTCAAAAACAGCTTCCGTAAATTATACATTTATGTTTGGGGGAACCAATGATAATTTAGAAGAAATTCTTGCTTTGGATCCTCAAAAAATTCCAGCGTTAAAGCTTTTTTTAGGTTCATCTACCGGTAACATGCTCGTGGATGACCCCGAAGTATTAAAAACTATTTTTGCCAATACAAACTTGGTGATTGCCGTGCATTGTGAGGATGAAACCACTATTCAGAGAAATTTGGAAACAGCCTTGCAAAAGTATGGTGAAAATATTCCTATAGACCAGCACCCCATAATTCGAAGTGAAGAAGCGTGTTACCGCTCTTCCTCTCAAGCTATAGCTCTTGCTAAAGAAACGGGAGCAAGACTTCACGTCTTTCATCTTTCAACAGCCAAAGAGCTAGCTCTTTTTGACAATAGTTTGCCGTTAAAAGACAAAAAAATTACCGCAGAGGTTTGTGTCCACCATTTGTGGTTTTCCGACGAGGACTACACTGAAAAAGGAACCCATATAAAATGGAATCCCGCAGTAAAAACATCAGCAGATCGTGATCAACTTTGGGAAGGTTTAAATCACGACCTTATAGACGTTTTAGCTACTGATCATGCTCCACACACCTTGGAAGAAAAGCAAAACACCTATACGAAAGCACCTTCTGGAGGTCCCTTAGTACAGCATGCTTTTCCTGCATTGTTGACCGCCAGTAAACAAGGGAAAATTAGCTTAGAAAAATTGGTAGAAAAGGCATGTCATAATCCTGCTATTCTTTTTCAAATAAAAGATAGAGGTTACCTTCGAGAAGGCTATTTTGCCGACTTGGTTTTGGTAGATCTTAATGAACAGCAAACCGTTCAAAAAGAAGATATTTTATATAAATGTGGATGGTCTCCTTTTGAAGGAACTACCTTTACAGCGACTATAAAGAAAACTTTTATCAACGGTGAACTTGTCTATGATCAAGGTAAAATCATCAAAAAGAATTCGGGTATGGCCCTAACATTTGAACGTCCAAAAAAGAACTAATGCGCTATTTGCTCCCTTTTATTTTTCTTATCCTATTCATGGGTTGTCATGATCAACGGGCTTTTGATAAACCCGATAATGTAATCGAAGTTAAAACCATGGAACAAATTCTATATGACATTGCCTTGATGCAAAGCATGAAATCTAATAATTACACTGCACAAGAGATGCAGAAATATTTTACGGAAGATTATATTTACATCAAATACAATATCGACAGTCTTCAACTAGCAGAAAACGAAATCTACTATTCAAAATTTCCAAAAATTTATCTTGACATTCACAAAAAGATACTTTCCCGACTCACAAGATTAAAAGATAGTATGGAAAACATCACTAAAGAAGCCGCAGCAGCAGTTAAATTAGGAGAACTTCCTAAGCTCGATAAATAGCTCCTATTTTTTCAATACTTTTTGAAATATCT
This sequence comes from Flavobacteriaceae bacterium, assembly GCA_965662885.1. Classification (GTDB taxonomy): domain Bacteria; phylum Bacteroidota; class Bacteroidia; order Flavobacteriales; family Flavobacteriaceae; genus CBFIJI01. Next base: position 2,082 of record CBFIJI010000039.1, read on the forward strand.
TGATAGTTAAACGGTAGATGCCGTGTTATTTTTGAACCATCGAAGGAGGATGTATCACAAATAGAGTCAATTGAAGCTGCTGATAAAGAACGTTTTCTCAATCGAAAGAATACAGCAATTGATTCTAAAAACATAAAGGTTTTGAGTATTCCTTTGTACAAAGCTAATGTAGGGGGTTTTTTCTGGAGTGTTTTTGCTATTTTGGTAATGATCTCTCGGAAGGAACTATTTTCAGCAACCAAAATATAGCGTTCATTCTCTATTTTGGATTCCATCAAGGTCTGTAAACTAAAAACAACATCTTCAATGGCAACAAAGCCTGTTTGTCCAATTGGATAAAATTTCAACCCTTTATCAACCAAACGGAAAAGAACACCGCTACTTTGTTTCCAGAAATATGAGGTTAAGATGACCCCTGGATTGACAATCACTGCAGGGATGCCTTCTTGTGTTCCACGCCAAATTTCTAATTCGCCACCATGTTTACTGTAGCCATAGTAGGTCTGCTGTACGTCATTATTCCATTGAAAATCTTCAGTGACTTTTTCTTTGGTGTTTTTTGCTCCTAATGCAGCAATAGAACTTACATAGGCGATTTTCTTCACCTTATTCTTGATACAAAAGTTAACGATATTGGCAGTTCCCTCTATATTTGTTTTTATTAGTTTTTCTCGGTGGCGTACTGCAAAAGAAACAAAGGCTGCACAATGGTACACATAGGTGATTCCCTCAAAAACCTCGGCTAATGCATCAACATCTGTAATGTCAGCTTGTTTCCATAAAATCGTGTTAAATGCTTTTTCAGCCCCATGATGCTTAAAAAAAGCAGCAATGACCTCAAGTTTGGAAGGGTTTCGATAGGTAGCGACAATGGTTTTCTTTTCTGTGGAAAGGCGCAATAACAAATGCGAGCCTACGATACCTGTACCTCCTGTTACTAAAATCATAAAACGAATGTACACTTTTTTGATAATGATTTTTGCAATCAAAACGATAAATCTATATTTGAAAAAAAAAGTATGCCCACTAATTTTGTAGAAGAACTTCGCTGGCGGGGAATGCTTCACGACATCATGCCTGAGACAGAGGAATATTTATTAAAAAATCCCACCTCAGGATATATTGGATTTGATCCCACGGCCAACTCCTTGCACATTGGTAGTTTGGTTCAAATTTTGATTTTGATGCATTTTCAAAGAGCTGGGCATCGTCCCATTGCATTAGTAGGAGGAGCTACTGGTATGATTGGTGATCCCTCAGGGAAATCTGATGAAAGAAATTTATTAGACAACGAGACTTTAAACGATAATTGCAAGGGTATTCAAGCACAGCTTGAAAAGTTTTTAGACTTTGACCCCAATAATAAGCAAGCAGCACAATTGGTAAACAATTATGACTGGATGAAATCGTATAGTTTGATTGACTTTTCTCGTGATATCGGGAAACACATCACGGTGAACTATATGATGTCTAAAGATTCCGTTAAAAAACGCTTGGGGTCAGATGTAAAAGTCGGGATGTCTTTTACAGAATTCACCTACCAACTTTTGCAGGGGTATGATTTTTTATATCTGTATAAAAATATGGATTGTAAAATTCAAATGGGTGGAAGTGATCAGTGGGGAAATATCACAACAGGAACAGAACTCGTTCGCAGAAAGCTTGCTGGAAAAGCTTATGCCATTACTTGCCCGTTAATTACTAAAGCTGATGGAACAAAGTTTGGTAAATCAGAAGGAGGAAATATTTGGCTGGATAAAAACAGGACGTCTCCCTATAAATTTTATCAGTATTGGCTAAACACCTCCGATGAAGATGCCGTGAATTACATTAAAATATTCACCTTTCTTTCTAAGGAAGCCATTGAAAAGTTAATAGCAGAACATAACGAGGCCCCCCATTTGCGACTTTTACAAAAAAGAATCGCTGAGGAAGTAACACTATTGGTTCATTCAAAGCAAGATTTGGAAAATGCGCAGTTGGCTTCCCAAATTTTGTTCGGTAAAACAACAGGTGACGCAATAAAAAAATTAGAAAGTCAAACCTTTTTAGAAATTTTTGAAGGCGTACCACAAGCGGAGGTAAGTCGTAAAAAAATCCAAGAAGGTTTGGACATCATTGCAGCCTTATCAGCTGAAGTCAATTTTTTAAAATCCAATGGTGAAGCCCGTCGTGCACTTAAGGAAAATGCAATATCGGTCAATAAAGTAAAAATTGATCAAAGTTATGTTATCGAAGAAAAGGATTTGATAGCGAATCAATATGTCCTTTTGCAACGCGGAAAGAAAAACTATTTTATCTTGAAAGTCATACCCTTATAAAACCAGAAGGTTACACCCTCTAATTTCCGCATTGTCAAAACGACCATGAACTTCAAATTGATTGTCATTGATTGTTTTTCCCAAATCTTGAGTGGCGATAAAGGCGCACGAATGTTCATTAGCAAGGTCGATAATATTTAATCCCCCCGAACGACCATGGTTGAGAATTTGAAAAGGGTCTTCGGGAGCTCTACATCGAACGCGCATCCATGGTGGACATTCAAACACACCATCTCCTTTAGAATAGGCTTGACTTAGCAATTCTGTCATTCCATATTCTGAATGAATTTTCGAAAGTCCAAAGCCTTTGGCGAGTTGTTCATGAAGTGCTGTACGAACCATTTCTTTTCGTCTCCCTTTCATCCCCCCTGTTTCCATCACCACTGTGTGTTTAAGTTGGAATTTTTCTTGCTCAATCAAATCCAACAACGCAAAACTTACCCCAATCAAAAGGGTTTTTTCTTTTTGTTGTTCGAGTTTTTGAATGGTTTTGATTAAATCAGGCCATTCATCTAAATAAAAGCCACTTAAAGGTTTCCGACTGTTTTGAATCATATCTTGAACCATATAGACTAAAGAGGAATCTTGTCGCTCCAAATAGGCGGGAAGCAATGCTAGAATTGTATAATCGCTTATGGAGCCATAAAAGAGTTCAAAACATTTTTGAAAACTTTTTTGATAGCCTGATAAATTCTTGACATAGTGTTTAGAGGGGGTCTGTCCCGTTGTTGTGCTTGATAAAAACACTTTCTCAGCGCGTTCTGAAAAGGTGCGAACAGCATGAGATTTAAAAAATTGAATAGGTAAAAACGGGATATCATCCAAATGGAAAATCTCACTTGGATTTCGGTTAATCAAATCACAGTACGACCGATAAACAGTATTTGTGTGGTATTGTTGTTTAAATAAATGTAGGGCAGCTTTTTCGAATTCCGAAGGGCTTGTAATGGAATAAAAGTCTTGACTATTCGAACTCATCACCGCCAAAATTATTGAAAAAAAATGGTTTCAATATTAGGGAACCACTAATCGTTTAATTCCAGACTGATCTCCTTGGGTGAGATGAAACATATAAATCCCTGTATCTAAAGAAAATAATTCGAGGGTATCAAAATAGGTAGAGGTTTCAAAAACAACTTCTCCCAAAATATTATAAATTTGAATATGCTTTAGGAGCGTTGATTCCGTTTTAATTTGTAAACGACCGTTGGTTAATGGAGTGGGGTAAATGCTAAATTCTAAACGATCATTAAAAGAATCAGAAGATGAATTACTGTTGATAGAGGAAACAGAAGGAATCGCAGACTGCGCTTGAAGAAATGATGAAAATAATATAGCGATAAGAAGCAGAGGCATCTTCATTTGTCAGCTTTTTGACAAAAATACAAAAAAAAAGGTAAAAATGTTGGAACATAATAGTTTGTTAACACGACAACCCCTTTAGAATTATTATTATTGCATAAAACCCTACCACTATGAAAAAAGAAAATATTAAAATTCTTTTGGTTGATGATGAGCCGGATATCATTGAAATCATTCGTTATAATCTAAAGAAGGAAGGGTACAATGTTTTAGCAGCAACCAACGGTTTAGATGCATTAAAAATTGCCAAGAAAGAAAATCCACATTTGATCATTCTAGATGTGATGATGCCCGAAATGGATGGAATTGAAACCTGTGAAAAAATCCGATCGGATAAACGTCTAAACGAAACCATTATTATGTTTTTGACTGCTCGTGGTGAGGACTACTCCTACGTGGCAGCCTTTGATGCTGGCGCCGATGATTATGTCACTAAACCCGTAAAACCCAAGGTGCTAGTTTCAAAAGTTAAGGGTCTTCTTCGACGTTTAAAGAAAAAGGAAAGTGAACAACTGGTTATTGAAATCGACACGATTCGTATTGACCGTGAAGTGTATAAAGTATATGTTGGTGAAAAGGAACTGTCCCTTCCACGTAAGGAATTTGAACTCTTGTTTTTATTAGCTTCAGAACCTAAAAAAGTATTTAGAAGAGAACAGATTATGGAAAAAGTTTGGGGTAGTGAAGTGGTTGTTGGCGATCGTACCATCGATGTTCATATTCGTAAGCTTCGTGAAAAAGTGGGTGATCAATTCTTTGAAACAGTCAAAGGGGTCGGTTATAAATTTATACCCCAAAACTCCAAGTGATACGATTAAAAAAATATAAGACAAGTTTTCAGCTGTCGCTTATAATTTCTTTCTTTTCTATAGGCTTCTTTATCTTATTACAATTATTTTACAATCAAATACCACTGAAAGAAATTAAGTTTGATTTCATTTTATTGCTTTTTTTTCTCCTCTTTTTTTCTTGTTTTATTTTTCTCCAATTTCGCTTGGAACACTTTTTCTTTAAAAAAATACAAGAAATTTATAAAGATATTTCGCCTACTGATTTTCCTTCTAAAAGTATGTTGAAGGATGAAAATATGGAATCCTTTAGTCAAAGACTTCGAAGTTTTGCTTTGAATAGAAAAATAGAATTGGATTTTCTTAAAGATCAAGAAAGTTATCGAAGAGAATTTTTAGGGAATGTTTCACATGAATTAAAAACTCCATTATTTACCATTCAAGGGTATGTCCTTACTTTATTAGATGGTGCTTTAAAGGACAAAAAACTTTTAGAAAAATACCTAAAACGAACATCAAAAGGGGTTGACCGATTGATTTATATCGTAAAAGATCTCGATTTGATTACCAAAATTGAATCGGGAACACAAACCATCGAAAGTAAGCCATTTAACATTATTGAAACCATTGAAAATGTCTTTGATTTATTGGAGATGGAGGCGAGTAAAAATACAATTAAACTAGTTTTTGATCGAGCTTATCCCAAACCCATTCTTGTTTTTGCAGATGAAGAACGCATTCAACAAGTCATTACGAATTTAGTCATCAATTCCCTAAAATATGGGGTTTCCAAAGGAACAACTGAAATCAGTTTGGAACCACTATATGATAAAAAGTTACTCGTTCGAATCACTGATAATGGAGAGGGGATTGACAAGGAACATATGCCCCGCTTATTTGAACGTTTTTACCGCGTTGACAAAACACGTAGTAGGGATCAAGGGGGGTCTGGTTTGGGACTCTCCATCGTAAAACACATCATTGAAGCCCATCAAGAAAAGATTTTTGTGGAAAGCGAATTAGGGGTCGGTTCTGACTTTTCATTTACCCTTCCCATGTATTCGGAATAAGGGATTTTCATTGCATTAAATTGGTTACTTTTATCCCAAAATAAGAGCCGTGGGGAGTAAAAATAAATTAAAGCGTTATCGGCAAAATGAACTCTTTGAAAATGTAATTCAACCAGAAAGACAGCAGATCGAAGAGGGGTTGTTTCCTTTAAAGGGGCAGTGGCATAAAACATTTTTTAAAAACGAACATCCAATTGTATTGGAGTTAGGCTGTGGTAAAGGAGAATATTCCGTTCATCTTGCAAAACAAAATAAGCACAAAAACTTTATTGGAATAGATATCAAAGGAGCGCGTTTTTGGCGTGGTGCTAAAACAGCGATAGATGATGGGATGCAAAATATAGGCTTTTTAAGAACACAAATTGAATTGATAACCGCTTGTTTTGCAGCTGATGAAGTCGATGAAATATGGATTACTTTTCCTGACCCTCAAATTAAGTTTAAACGGACGAAACACCGTTTAACCAATCCTGAATTTCTAAATAAATACAAACAAATTTTAAAACCTCAAGGGGTTATTCACCTCAAAACAGATAGTGAGTTTTTACATGGTTATACCTTAGGGGTTTTAGAACATTATCCAAGTGAGTTGTTATATGCACACCACGATATTTATAACAATTTATATAGTCCTAAACACGCAACAGCAGTTCAAACCTTTTATGAAAAAATATTTTTAGCAGAAAACAAAGCGATAACTTATATGCAGTTTAAACTTCTTTAAATGAAAGAAAACCCCAATTTTTTCCATCAAGTTTATGCCGTAGTTCGTCAAATACCCGAAGGCAGGGTAACGTCCTATGGAGCCATTGCTCGCTATCTAGGAGCGCCTCAAAGCGCACGGATGGTGGGTTGGGCTATGAATGCCTCACATGGCCTTTCAGATGTCCCTGCACATCGTGTGGTTAATAGATTGGGACTGCTAACAGGAAAACTTCATTTTGAAGGGATTAATCTTATGCAGCAACTTTTGGAAAATGAAGGCCTTGTTGTGGTGGAGAATAAAATCAAAAATTTTGATCAGATTTTTTGGGATCCAAAGGAGTACTTAGACCCATTGTAATTGTTTTTGCAAACTTTTCTATCTTAATAGTTCGTAGTATATTTGCTTATTAATATTCGATTTAAATAAGACGAATGAATATCACTAAAGATGCAGTTGCGGCGGCTTTAAAACAAATTTCAGCCCCTGGTGAAGGACAAAACTTGATGGAAAGTGGTGCCATTACAAACATTATGATTTTTGGTGATCAAATAGATGTTGACCTCCAATTGAATAATCCCAGTCTTCAAGCACGAAAAAAAGTGGAAGTTGAAATTATGCAAATCCTCCACAAACAAATTCATGAAAAAGCCAAGGTAAAAGTAACGACTAAAGTTGTTGCGGCACCAGATAAGGCTGCACCCATAAAAGGGAATCCAATACCCGGTATTGATTCGATAATTGCCATTTCCTCTGGAAAAGGTGGTGTAGGTAAATCAACAGTTACGGCTAATCTTGCTGTTTCTTTGGCACAGATGGGTTGTAAGGTAGGTGTTTTGGATGCAGATATTTACGGGCCTTCTATTCCTACCATGTTTGACATGGAAGGGGCACGTCCTTTATCCATTCAAGTAGATGGTAAATCCAAAATGGAACCCATTGAAAATTATGGAGTCAAAGTACTCTCTATCGGTTTTTTTACTAAGCCCGATCAAGCAGTTGTTTGGAGAGGACCTATGGCGGCAAAAGCATTAAACCAAATGATATTTGATGCCGCATGGGGGGAATTGGATTTTTTGCTCATCGACTTGCCTCCGGGTACTGGAGATATTCATCTTAGCATTGTTCAATCCCTTCCTCTGAATGGAGCTGTAGTCGTAAGTACTCCTCAAAATATTGCTTTAGCAGATGCAAAAAAAGGAATTGCTATGTTTCAACAAGACAGCATCAATGTTCCTGTTCTAGGCGTTGTAGAGAACATGAGTTATTTTACCCCTGAAGAGTTACCTAACAATAAGTATTATATTTTTGGTAAAAAAGGAGCGGAATACCTAGCCAATGACAAAAAAGTCCCTTTTTTGGGAGCACTACCCTTAGTACAAAGTATTCGGGAAGCTGCTGACTTTGGTCGACCTGCTGCATTACAAAAAAACACCCCCTTAGCTGAAGAGATTACCCAAATAACACGTAATTTAGTTTCCGAACTTCTTAAAAGAAATACTGATTTACCCCCAACCAAAGCAGTTCAAATCACCAATATGGTGGGTTGTGCTGCTGTAAAATAACAATATGAATTCAGAAGAAATAAAAGATAAAGTTTTAATGGCCTTGGAAGAAATCAGACCTTTTTTGGCCTCCGATGGTGGTGATATTTCCTTGATTTCAATTGAAAATGACAGGATTGTCAATGTTCAATTGCACGGTGCTTGTGTTGGTTGTAGTGTTAATCAAATGACACTCAAATCTGGAGTAGAAATGACCATAAAAAAATACCTCCCTCAAATCGAAAAAGTTGTTAGTGTTCCCCAAACAAGCCTATGATAAAAACAGATATCCTCATTATCGGTGCAGGGCCAACAGGACTTTTTACCGTATTTGAAGCCGGACTCTTAAAGTTAAAATGCCATCTGATAGATTCATTGCCTCAAGCGGGAGGGCAATGTGCGGAGATATACCCTAAAAAACCCATTTACGACATTCCTTCCCATCCCGAAATTTTAGCTGGGGATCTGGTGGATAATTTGTTACAACAAATTGAACCTTTTCAACCGGGTTACACCTTAGGGGAGTGTGCCGTTTCTATTGAGAAAACACCCGAAGAAACGTTTATCGTAACGACAGACAAAGGAACACAACATTGTGCTCCTGTTGTCGCCATTGCCGGTGGTTTGGGTTCTTTTGAACCACGAAAACCACCTCTTGAAAACATTGCTTCATTCGAAGATAATGGCATCGATTATATTATCCGTGATCCAGAAAAATATCGCGATAAAAAAGTGGTCATCGCAGGAGGAGGAGACTCTGCCTTAGATTGGGCCATTTTACTCGCTGATGTGGCAGCTTCATTAACGCTTGTTCATCGCCGAAACGAATTTAGAGGCGCCTTGGATTCCGTAGATAAAGTTCAAATGCTTAAAGATCAAGGACGTATTCAATTAATTACTCCAGCAGAAATCACATCACTCCACGGAAAAAAGCAATTGACTGGTCTTACCGTCGTACAAGGAGAACATTCACATCACTTGAATACCGACTATTTTATCCCACTATTTGGTTTGACCCCGAAGTTAGGTCCAATTGCAGATTGGGGACTTGAGATTGAAAAAAATGCCATTAAAGTGGATAACAGTTTGGACTATCAAACCAATATTCCAGGTATTTATGCTATTGGGGATGTCAATACCTACCCTGGGAAATTAAAATTAATTTTATGTGGCTTTCACGAAGCTACGCTTATGTGCCAAAGTGCGTTTAAACGGATTTATCCCGAAAAAAGAAATGTACTCAAATACACTACGGTAAGCGGTGTTAGTGGTTTTGATGGAAGTCATAAAAAAGCCGAAAAATCCACCATCAAAGCAATCGAGTAATCGGCATGAGCCAAAACATCAACATAACAATTATTGATCGTGAAGGTAAGGCGCATGAACTTGAGGCACCTACCGATATGGGAATGAACCTTATGGAAGTATGTAAGTCCTATGAACTTCCCGTAGAAGGAACGTGTGGTGGAATGGCCATGTGTGCTTCTTGTCAATGTTATGTGCTTAGCGATCAGGAATTAAAAGAGAAAAATGACGATGAGGAAGCCATGTTGGCTGAAGCCTTTCATGTAAAAGAAAACAGCCGCTTGGGATGTCAAATTTATATTACCCCTGCTTTAGATGGCCTAAAAGTAGCCTTGGCACCAGAAGAATAAAGTCCTTTAAAAATTAATGTTTCAATATTTTTTTGGTTGATTTAAAGAAAATCTACTAAAAAATCTCTCGAAAACAATTTCGCATTGATTTAGAGGAAAACAAAAGCCGTAATCGCCTTTTTAAAGGCATTTTATGGAATTTAGTAAAATCAATAATAATGGAAATTTATTTATGACAAAGAACAACTGTGCCTTGTTTGATTTGGATGGGGTCATCGTCAATACAGCTAAGTACCATTATTTGGCGTGGAAAAAGACGGCAAAACATTTAGGCTATGACCTTACTCCATCTGATAATGAACAACTAAAAGGCATTAGTAGGGCCGATTCCTTAGATAAAATTATTGAATGGTCAGCTTCGAAAGTATCGGAGCAGGAGTATAAGGACTTAATGCAGGCGAAAAACAACGATTATTTAATTTATATAGAATCCATTAGTAACGAAGACACTCTAGCGGGCGTTCAAGAAGCTTTGGATTTTCTTCAAGTTCATGGTATTAAAATAGGCCTAGGCTCGGCCAGTAAAAATGCCCTACCCATTTTAGATAAACTTAATTTAACCTCCTATTTTCAAACCATAGTTGATGGGAACCATGTCAGTCGAAGTAAGCCTGATCCGGAAGTTTTTATTAAAGGATGTCAAGCCCTGAATGCAAGACCAGAACAAACGGTTGTTTTTGAAGATGCTACGGCTGGAATTGCTGCCGCAAAAAAAGCAGGTATGACCGCAGTGGCTTTAGGAGATAAAGCACTTTTTCATCAAGCTGATTTTTGTTATCCAGATTTTATGGCAATCGATGCCAAAGAATTAACAAAGCTTTTCTCAATCAATTCATAATTTTTCAATACCTAAGCATATTTTTTTCCTCCCTTAATTCTCGCTATTTTTGAACGACTTTCTCACTGAAGGAACACCTTAAAAATGAAAACTACTGAACATGAAAAATAAAATTATACTTTTTTTTCTTTTGGCTTTTGCAAGCTGCCAATCACCAAAACCAGAGCCTCAAAAGCCCGTTGCTCCGGAAGTTGAAGAGGTTGCAAAAATACCTTATCAACCCATTACGTCCAACACCATTGCAAGTTCAGTACTTTATGAGGCCAATATCCGGCAATATTCTGAGGAAGGTACTTTCAACGCTTTTGCTAAAGACCTTCCCATATTAAAAGCAATGGGGGTTAAAATCCTTTGGTTGATGCCTATAAATCCAATTTCAACAACCAAGAGTAAGGGGCCTTTGGGGAGTTATTATGCTGTTTCAGATTATAAAAAAGTAAACCCAGAATTTGGAACTTTAGCTGATTTTAAAGCTTTGGTACAACAAGCACACGATCTTGGAATCTATGTTATTCTAGATTGGGTGCCTGGTCATACAGGATGGGACCATGTATGGATTAAGGAAAACAGTGATTTTTATTTAAAAAATAGACGAGGGGAAATTATTGATCCCATCAATCCTTTTACAGGGAAGTCTTTCGGATGGACCGACGTAGCTGACCTTAATTATAATAATATGGAAATGCGTGAAGCCATGCGCGAGGCGCTGCTCTATTGGGTCAAAGAAACCAATATTGACGGTTTTCGTTTTGATCAAGCTTATGCTGTTCCTCAAAAATTTTATGATACTACCATTGAAGCACTCAATGCAATTAAACCTGTATTTCTATTGGCTGAAACCGATATCTATCACCCTGGGGGGATTGGTTTAGTCAGTAAATTTGATGCCACTTACGATTGGCCTGGGCATTCTCTTACCAAAGAAATTGCTAAAGGAACAAAAACAGCTATTGATCTTCATCGACATGTTCGTCGGGTTTTAAGAAATTACGGTACTGAAAATATTTTGGTAAATTTTGTGAGCAATCACGATGAAAATTCATGGAATGGGACGATTACTGAATCCTATGGAGATGCTGCAGAGGTGTTTACGGCACTAAGCTTTACTACCCCTGGGATGCCATTGATTTATAGCGGACAGGAATACGATCTCAACAAACGACTGTTGTTTTTTGAAAAAGATAGTTTCCCCAAAAATCAAGGAAAAACTATGGCTCTATTAAAAAAATTAGGTCCTCTTAAAAACAACCACCCCGCATTGGCATCTGGTATAGATGGTGCTTCGTTTACCCGTTTATACACTTCAAAAAACAATCAAATTTTTGCTTTTCAACGAGAAAACCAAGGAGATACCCTTGTCGTAGTTTCTAATTTGAGTAAAAACTATGCTCAGTTCACTATGCCATTAAATGGACAATTTAAACGCTTTCAAGACAACAAGATCAAAAGGATGTCAGAAAGCTATGAATATGTTATGAAACCTTGGGAGTTTTGGATTTTATTAAAATAAACAATGTTTAACCCAGCCTATTTTCTTTGACTACTAATTTAAAACATAATGAAAAAAATCAGTTTGTTCTTTTTAATTTTAAGCCTTATGCTTACATCGTGTAATTCGTCTTATGATCCGCTTGTTATTGGTCACCGTGGTGCCCGTGGACATATTGCTGAAAACACGCTACCCTCCATCGAAAAAGCCATGGCACTTGGCGTAGATGCTGTAGAAATTGATGTATTTAGATGTGCTTCGGGAGAATTGGTTGTCTTTCACGACAAAACATTAGAAAATCTGACCAATGCTACGGGATATATTGAGCAATTGAACTTGGATTCTATTCAGAAAATCAAGGTTTTAGGTGATTATAAAATTCCCACCCTCCAAGAAGTTTTAAATTTAATCGAAGGAAAAATCTTGCTCAATATCGAGTTAAAAGGAGCACAGACAGCTATTTTAACCCACGAATTGTTACAGCCCTATTTGGAATCTGGACGTTGGACTGCTGATAAACTCATTATTTCCAGTTTTAACTGGGACGAGTTGACCTTGTTTTACCAAGTTAATCAAGAGGTTCCTATTGCTATACTTACAGAAGCAGATCCCTTAGACGCTATACCCATTGCTGAACAGTTAAATGCACAAGCGATTAATCCCAACTATCGTGCGTTGAACAAAAGCAATGTCCAAAAAATTAAAGACAAAAAGTTTAAAATATATCCTTGGACTGTTAATACTCCCGAGGCTATTGAAAAAATGATGACTTTAAGGGTGGATGGAATCATTACTGATTATCCAGAACGCATCCCAAGTAAATAAACACTACAAGTTTGTTCATAATTTAACCTTAAGCGGTAGGTGATTTTGCCATTTTGTATTTGAAAATTCCACCTATTGTTGCGCCAATAAGACCATACATTACGATACTCCAGATGCCATCCACTAAAGTACCGCTAATATCCATTAGTTGCATAGTGCCGTATTGTAACAAACCCATACCAAAACCCACAAAAAGGCCAAATCCAGCTCCCAGCTGAAAGCCTGTTTTAACGCTGTATCGATCCGTATAGAGAAGTCGGTATCCATTAGCCATGATAAAGGACTGGATTAGGGCTCCTAAACTGATCATTAATGGGTCAATTGCATCTGCCATTGGGACGTTATTATGTGCCGTAAAAAAATTAACAGCAAGCATATCATAAAAAAACCAGGCGGATAAGTAGAAAACAACAAATCCTAAGACTGTTGCTAATAAAGTCGTTTTTGAGAACATAATAATTGATTTAATGATCTATAAGTTATAAAAAAAAAGAAAAGTGTGTAAATCAGCTGCTACGATCAATCACTGAAACAACTCAATTATTAAGTGCGATAGCGCCGTTTAAAAAGCTTGCATAAGTGACCCAAATAAGGTAGGGGTAAAGTAAATAGGCAGCAATACGATCGACCAATTTAAACCAATGAATAGTCCGTTCGATCAGTACTAATAAAATAATAATAACAAGCATCCCTAATTTAGGGGCGTGTAATCCAAAAAAGACCAAGGACCAAAGACCATTAAAGATCAATTGTGCTCCGTAATGATAAAGTGCTGTTTTTCCCCATTGATGATGTTTACCCCTTAACCATACACGACCTGCTGCAATGCCCATAAGAACATAAAGAAGAGTCCATACAGGAGCAAAAAGCCAGTTGGGTGGGGTGAAAAAAGGCTTGTTTAAATCAATATACCAAGAAGCAACAGCTGGACGCGTCACCATACTCGATAAGCCCCCAACAACCAACACCAAAACAACAGAGAGGAATACAGGTAAGATTTTTTCGAATGGTACACGTTTAAACATCATTGTAAAACTAAATTAAAAAAAATCAAATCTCGATATTCAAGCGGTTAATTTAGCAGTGAATCATTTATATTTGTCAGCATGAAAATTGAGGATTTTATTTTCCATTCAACCGCAGTATCGGAGGGAAAAACAACATGGACGGCTCCTAGCAACATTGCATTGATAAAGTATTGGGGAAAATATGGCGAACAATTGCCTAAAAATCCCTCGCTAAGTTTTACTCTTTCAAAGTGTATCACCAAAACCACCCTTGAATATCAACCGAAGCAAACCACTCAGGAGGGTTTCTCTTTTGATTTTATTTTTGAAGGAAAACCTAAGCCAGAATTTAAACCCAAGCTTCATACTTTTTTCCAGCGTATTCAAGCCTATATTCCTTTTTTAGACCAGCATCATTTTAAGATTTACAGTGAAAATTCCTTTCCACACAGCAGTGGAATTGCTTCTTCAGCCTCAGCAATGGCGGCTTTGTCTGTTTGTTTGATGGAGATGGAGCGTTCTATTAATCCCGAAATGACTCTTGAATATTTTAACAGAAAAGCTTCATTTTTGGCTCGTCTAGGTTCTGGAAGTGCCGCAAGAAGCATTCAAGGACCCCTTACTGTTTGGGGACAATCAGCGGCCTTTGATCGTAGTGATAATCTTTATGCCATTCCCTTTGAAGAGAAGGTTCACCCCGTTTTTTTAAACTATCAAGACAGTATCTTGTTGATTGATAAAGGAGCAAAAAAAGTAGCCAGTACACAAGGGCATCAACTGATGCACAATCACCCTTTTGCTGAGCAACGTTTTCAACAAGGGGCACATCATTTATCTTCCCTTAAGGAGATTATGCAACAGGGCGATTTAGACCGCTTTATGGCATTGGTGGAGTCAGAAGCTTTAACCTTGCATGCCATGATGATGACCTCCAACCCCTACTTTATTTTAATGCATCCCAACACACTAAAAGTCATTAATCATGTCTGGGAGTTC
>CBFIJI010000040.1:0-16656 GCA_965662885.1 Flavobacteriaceae bacterium
AATAGCTTTTCCATTTTGGAACGCCACCACACGTCGGGTGGTAAAGGTTTTTCCATCCCGAATATTGTCCACATGATAATCAATAGGAATATTGATATCTCCACCTAAAATAAAATAGCCATGCATGGAATGCACCACCCTATCCTCGGGAACTGTTTGATAAGCCGCATGTAAGGATTGTCCCAGTACTTGTCCACCGAAAACACGCCCCCACGGGGATTGATAATTTTGTCCAATAAATTCGTTCTCCCTTTTTTTTTCAAGCGTGAGTAGAGTAATTAAATCGGAAATGTTTTTCATAGGTTATTTTGAAATACAATGGCTGATGCTCCACCGCCACCATTACAAATTCCTGCGGCGCCATATTTTTTATTGTGGAGTTTCAAGGCATGGAGCAAAGTTACTACAATACGTGCTCCCGAACAACCTAAAGGATGTCCTAAAGATACTGCTCCTCCGTGAACGTTAACCTTTTGCGGATCAAGGTCAAGGAGTTTAATATTCGCTAAACCCACTACCGAAAAAGCTTCATTCAATTCAAATAAATCAATGCTTGAAAGTTTCATTTTAGCTTTGTCTAAGGCTTTGGGTAAGGCTTTTGCAGGGGCAGTTGTAAACCATTGGGGTTCCTGAGCTGCATCTGCATAACTCAATACTTCAGCCATAGGGGTTAAGCCTAGAGCTTCGGCTTTTGTTGCACTCATCAGTACCAAAGCTGCTGCCCCATCATTAATGGTGGAAGCATTAGCTGCTGTAACCGTTCCTGTTTTGGTAAAGGCTGGTCGGAGCTGAGGAATTTTTTCTAAAAAAACGTTGCTAAATTCCTCATCAGTAGTCACCATTTTTGGTTCTCCTTTCCGTTGGGGAACCGCTACTGGAGAAATCTCGTTAGTAAAGGCACCACTCGCAGTAGCTTTTGCACTTCGGGTAT
The DNA here is from genome assembly GCA_965662885.1 of Flavobacteriaceae bacterium. GTDB lineage: Bacteria > Bacteroidota > Bacteroidia > Flavobacteriales > Flavobacteriaceae > CBFIJI01. Next base: position 932 of record CBFIJI010000040.1, read on the forward strand.
AGGATTCAACGGCAAAGGCATCTTGTGCTGCTCTAGAAATGTTGTGCCGTTCTGCTGTAGCATCAGCAAACACCCCCATGGCCACTTGATCAAACGCATCGGTCAACCCATCATTTTGCATACTGTCTTTAAAGTCAACTGCTCCAAATTTTTGTCCTTTTCGTAAACTGCTCAGGTGGGGACTTAAACTCATATTTTCCATTCCACCAGCAACCACTATATCCGCATCACCCATGCCAATTGCTTGTGCAGCCATAATGATCGTTTTCATTCCGGAAGCGCACACCTTATTAATAGTCGTACACGGGACCTCATGGGAAATTCCTGCGCCTAAAGCGGCTTGACGTGCTGGAGCTTGCCCCGTACCTGCTTGTAAAACATGACCCATGTAAACCTCATCCACCGCTTTGGGATCCAAAGCAATCGATTCCAGTGCTGCTTTTATCGCAATACTTCCCAATTCAGGTGCTGAAATTGTTGAAAGAGCACCCATAAAACTCCCAATGGGCGTTCGTTTGGCAGCAACAACCACTACTTTTTTCATTTTGTTATTTTTAATTATTGATTTCGTTTTGTCCACACTTCGTGCATTGGATCGCCTTTACTACTAAATCCTTTGTGAAACCAATCATTCTCCTTTTCATCAAAATCAAAAGTGAGGGAAATTCCTGTCTTTGAGTTGTCTCGTGAAAAATAGTCAATGGTCTCAATATATTTTCCATTTACTGCCGTATATGTTCCTCCTCCAGAACCAAAAAACTGAAAGGTTTCAGTATTAAATGCTATCCACTGAAAATAACCATTTTTAAGAAATTTCATCGTTTTTCTGGGACGTGTTAGATCACGACGTCGAACGCCTTCGTCAGAAACACGACCAGCCATTAACCATTTCCCATCCAAGGGGCGTATCTCCCTTGATTGTTTTTCCCAAGTGGCATTCTTTGTCAACTCCATGGCTTTTAATCCATCATTTTCAAAATTAGAGTTAAACTCAAAAGCAACGCTATAAGTCGTTCCATGTAATTCATAAAAACCACCACGGGTACTGATAAATTTTGAGGGGTTCTTCACAAATTGGGTTTCAATTAAATAGTCATCATCAATAAAAATACGATGCTCAATGGACTGTCCATCACTCATTTCAGAGAAGGAATATACTTGAGCCGTTGTAAAATGGGTAATGAAGAATACAGATACATAAAAAAAGAAAACTCTCATAATCAGGTCTATTTACATTAGTTTCTATAATCTAAAGCTGGGGCACGATTGCCTAAGAGAGGGATGTATTGAAAATACTTTCCACGGTTTTTTTCAAATTCCTTAGTTGCAGCTTCCAACATCTTGGGATTGTCTAAGAGTTGCATTCCCGTAAGTGTTAATGTTTTTGCTGCCAAAAGCATACCTTTAGAACCAATACTCGTTCCTCCAGCAGCTACCGCTTGCCAACTATGTGCTGCAGTTCCGGGAACCCAAGTGGCCGTACTAAAGCCTACGGTGGGTACTGCAAAACTAACATCCCCAACATCAGTTGATCCTCCAGGTCTTGCGTTAGGGTTAAAAGGGGAAATGCCATTTACAGCACTCGTGTCTAAAGGAATTTTTAATGTTTTGGATATTTCTTGGGCAAAAGCAAGCTCTTCAGCATTGTATTCAAATCCTCCAAGGGTATTCATCGTTTTGTATACCAAATCTTGTAAAACAGTATTCCCCAACAATTCGTGGGTTCCACCGATCATTTCATAATCCATTGTCGTTCCTGTCCCTAAAGCAGCTCCTTTAGCAGCATTGACAATACGGTCAAAAAGGTCAATTACAACGTCCCTTTTTCCATGACGCGCATAGTAGTAAACTTCTGCAAAATCGGGCACTACATTGGGAGCTTCACCACCTCGTGTTATGACATAATGGATTCGAGCACTTGAAGGAATATGTTCCCGCATCATATTGACCATGGCATTCATGGCTTCGACACCATCAAGTGCAGAGCGTCCCTTTTCTGGAGCTCCAGCAGCATGTGCAGAAATTCCATAAAAACGGAATTTTGCTGATTTATTGGCCAAGGCGGCGGCAGGATTGGCTGCATTTTTATTCCCTGGATGCCAATGTAGGGCAACATCTACGTCATCAAAGAGACCCGCACGAGTCATATAAACTTTACCAGAACCTCCTTCTTCTGCAGGACAACCATAAAATTTAATCGTTCCCGATTGTTTATTGGTTGCTAAATAGTTTTTCAGGGCAATCGCAGCAGCGGCGGATGCCGTTCCAAATAAATGATGACCACAAGCATGACCAGCACGTCCATTATTGGACATTTTATAAGAAACTGCTTTTTGAGATAAACCCGGAAGGGCATCATATTCTCCCAAAACAGCAATGACTGGACTTCCTGATCCGTAGGAAGCTACAAAAGCAGTTGGAATTTCGGCAACACCAGTTTCAATGGTAAAGCCTTGGTCACTTAGGGTTTTTTGAAGTAAGGCACTACTTTGCTCTTCTTGGTAGCCCATTTCGGCTAGTTCCCAAATATCTTGTGCTACAATACTGTAAAAACTAGCTTTCTCATCAAGCTGTTGTAGGATTTTATCATACTTCTTTTGTGCAAAAAGACTAGTTGAGATAAAAATTATGGTAATAAACATCGAAGTTTTCATAAATTTGCTAATAATGATTCTATTCAAATGTATTAAAATTGTTGGTGGTCATAAAAGTTATTTCTCCCAATCTAATATTTGTATAGTAATATCTTTAACTATTTCATTTTAAATCTAATCTTAACATTTAAAAAATTATGAAGTTTAAATCTTACCTATTTAGTTTTGTTTTTGCCAGTTGCATCATCCATGCACAGCAGGTCAGTTTTGAAGAATTCGATCTTGACAATGGTCTACACGTGATTTTACATCAAGACAATTCGGCTCCGGTAGTGACTACCTCTGTATTATACCACGTTGGATCAAAAGACGAAGATCCTGAAAGAACAGGATTTGCTCATTTTTTTGAGCACCTACTTTTTGAGGGAACAGAAAACATTGAACGTGGAAAATGGTTTAGTATTGTTAGTTCCAACGGAGGAAGTAACAACGCCTATACCACCGACGATTTCACTTATTATTATGAAGTTTTTCCATCTAACAATCTCGAATTGGGACTTTGGTTAGAATCAGAAAGAATGCTTCATCCAGTTATTAATGAAATTGGTGTAGAAACACAAAACGAAGTGGTTAAAGAAGAAAAACGCTTACGTTATGACAACAGTCCTTATGGAAAATGGATGGAAAGTGTTAAGGCTGAATTGTATAAGGAGCATCCTTACAAACAAACAGCCATCGGTAAAATGGAGCATCTTGATGCGGCTACCTTAGAGGAATTTATTGCTTTTAATGAAAAATTTTATGTGCCGAATAATGCTGTTCTTGTGGTGGCGGGAGATATTGACCCTGTGAAAACAAAGAAAATGGTAAATGACTATTTTGGTTCTATTCCAAAAGGGACAGCTATTGAAAGAAATTACCCAAAAGAAGCGCCTATAACCGAAGCAATTAAAGCGGAAACTTTTGATTCCAATATTCAAATTCCAGCCTTATTTACAGCTTACAGAACACCCTCAATGGTAACTAGAGAAGCACGGATCTTAGATATGATCTCTACCTATTTAAGCGACGGGAATAGTTCAAAGTTGTACAAAAAGTTAGTCGACAAAAAGAAAATGTCTTTACAGGTCGCTGCTTTTAACATCAGTCAAGAAGACTACGGAACCTATGTCATTTTTACCTTACCCTTAGGTGACAATTCTTTGGAGGCACTTACGGTGGAGATTGATGAGGAAATTGAAAAACTTCAAAATGAATTAATTTCTGAAAAGGACTACCAAAAACTTCAAAATAAATTTGAAACAAATTTTGTGAGTTCCAATTCAAGTGTGGAAGGCATTGCCAACTCGCTTGCGGAATATTATACCCTTTACGGAGATACAAACTTAATCAATACAGAAATTGATATTTATCGTTCCATCACGCGAGAAGAAATTCAAGCGGTAGCCAAAAAATACTTAAACCCAAACCAACGCTTGGTGCTTGACTACCTTCCAGAGGTTGCTGCCAACGAAAAACAATAAGCAACATGAAACAACTTAATTATATTTTATTTGCACTATTCTTGGGCTATAGTACCTTGAGTGCTCAGATTGATCGCAGTCAACAACCTCAACCAGGTCCAGCACCAGAAATTAAATTGGAAGACCCTTTACAATTCCAATTGAAAAATGGCTTAACCGTAATGGTCGTTGAAAATCGCAAACTTCCACGGGTTTCTGCCACATTGGCCATTGACAACCCGTTGATTTTTGAAGGAGAAAAAGCTGGAGTACTTTCTTTGTTGGGAAGTATGATGGGAAAAGGTTCTGCAAACATCGAAAAGGATGCTTTTGATGAAGAAATTGACTTTTTAGGAGCACGTTTAAATATGGGCCCTAGTGGGTTTTATGTCGGATCATTAAAACGCTATTTTCCACGTGTTTTGGAAATGGCTGCTGATGCCGCGCTCCACCCAAAGTTTGTAGCGGAGGAATTTGAAAAAGAAAAAGCCAAGACCCTAGACGGAATTAAATCCAGCGAAAAAGATGTTAAAACTGCTGCTCGACGTGTAGAAAATTTACTGTCCTATGGTGCGCAACATCCCAACGGAGAATTTATTACCAAAGAAAGTGTTGAAGGTGTTGGAGTAGATGATATTCAAGTGATGTACAACCGTTACTACAAGCCCAATAACGCCTACCTTGTTGTTATTGGAGATATCGACTTTAAGACGGTTAAAAAAATGGCTACTAAGCTATTTAGTAAATGGGAGGCCGAAGACATTTTAAAGCAAAGTTATCCTGAACCGGAAAATGTTCCTGCAACTACCATTAATTTTGTGGAGATGCCGAATGCTGTTCAATCAGAAATCGCAGTGATTAATACCGCTTCCTTAGACAAACTCAATCCAGATTATTTCCCAGTGATTATTGCTAACCAAATTCTTGGAGGGGGTGGAGAGGCTCGCTTGTTTTTGAATCTTAGAGAGGATAAGGGCTTTACTTATGGCTCCTATTCCCGATTTAGTGATAGTCATAAAACCAAAGCACGTTTTCGTGCATCAGCAAGTGTTCGTAATGCAGTAACAGATAGTGCTGTGGTTGAAATTCTCCATGAAATCAACAAATTAAGTGATGAGTTGGTTACTGATGATGAGTTGGCCTTAGTTAAAGCAAAATACACGGGTTCATTTGTCTTAGGCTTGGAAAAACCGGAAACCGTAGCACAAAATGCATTGAACATCAAAACGCAAAAATTACCAGCGGATTTTTATAAAACTTTCCTCCAAAAAATAAATGCGGTGACCAAAGAAGATGTCCAACGGGTCGCTAAAGAGTACTTTTTAGGAAACAACGCTCGAGTGGTTGTCACTGGAAAAGGAAGTGAAGTATTGGACGCCTTGGAAAAAATTGATTACAATGGAAACACCCTTAAAGTCACTTATTTTGACAAGTTTGGAAATCCAACAGAACGTCCAAAATTCTCTAAACCGATGCCCGAGGGAACAACGGCACAAAGCGTTATCGACAACTACTTAAAAGCCATTGGAGGAGCAGAAAAACTAAAAGCCATCACGTCCTTTCAATCTATTTCAGAAGCAAATATGCAAGGGATGACCCTAGAGATTGACACCAAAAAAACCAATCAAATGCAAATGAATACAGAGGTTAAAATGATGGGGAATGTCATGCAAAAACAGGTCGTAAATAAGGATAAAGGCTATATGGAAATGCAAGGACAACGCATCGATTTAGAAGGGGAACAGTTGACCCAAATGCAATCGGAAGCACAAATCATTCCAGAGCTTACACTGGATTCAGAAGCACTTGCTCTTGTTGGGTTGGTCGATGTGGACGGCGTTGATGCTTACGAAGTGAAAATTTCAGACAACACGACCAATTTTTATGACGCAACTAGCTTCCTAAAAATCAAAATTGTTCAAACGGTTGAAATGATGGGGAATTCTCAAACCAATACCGTTGTGGTTGGCGACTATAAAGAGGTTGATGGAATTAAATTTCCACACAAGCTTTCCATGACTATGGGTCCTCAAGCAGTTGATTTTAAAACGCAATCCATTAAAATTAATACAGTGCTTGCTCCTACTGTTTTTGACTAAATACTAGGTGGATCATATTGAATTAAAGCGTCTTTTTTAAGGCGCTTTTTTTATTTTTATCAGTGACTAAGTAAACCCCAAAAAGAATAAATGCACAGGCCGACCATTGTACCCAAGAAAACTGCTCATTGTCTAATAAGCCCCAGCCGATAGCTACAATGGGTAACAAATAGGTGATGGAAACGGAAAATACAGGAGAGGAAATGGCGACCAATTCATTAAACATCACTTTAGCCAATGCGGTACCCACTAAGGCCAAAATAAAGATATATCCCAAGGATTGCTGTACTATTTGATCTTGTAGAACAGCATCAAATGAAAAATCAGTAAACAAAAACACAATTAAAGCTGCTGGGAAAATGGTGATAAAATTACCAACAGCGATAGCTATTGAGGGAATTCCAGAAAGCTTGTATTTGATGAGATTGACATTTATAGCATAACACATGGCGGCAAGTACCACCAATAAGGCGTAGCTGCCATCGATGCCACTATTAAAATTAAATTCATTAGAAACCAAGATGATCGTTCCAAAAAATCCCACCAGAATTCCCAAGACTTGATTGCGTTTAAAGGCGATTTTAAAAAAGCTAATCCCAATAATCAGGGTAAATAAAGGAGTCATCCCGTTCAATACCGCCACCACAGAACTGTTGATCACTGTTTCTGATATGGCAAATAAGTAGGCTGGAAAGAAGGTTCCAAAATAACCGCTTAACAGCAGCCAAGGCCAAGCCTTCTTAGGCACTTTTTTAAGGGATTGCCACCCAAAAGCCAATAAGATGGTGGTGGTAAAAAAAATCCGGATTGAGCCCAACTGAAGTGGACTGAGTCCTAAAAGCCCTTTTTTAATTAAAATATAGGAACTCCCCCAGATGATGGAAAGTATAATCAGATAAACCCATTTTTTTATGCTAACAGCCATATTACAAAAATGCGTTTTTTCTTTTTTTAATCACTTGCAAAAGGAAACTAATTTTTAAAAGAATATTTTTTGTCACCCTTATATTTTTTTTTACAAAGTGAGGTGAGAGGATTGTTACTTCCAACGAAGGGTTTCAATTAAATGTTCGATATCCTTTTCAATATATTGCGCTGCAGGAAAAATGGAATCGTAATTGGGTTGAGAATAAAAATACAAGGACCCAATTAAAAAGTGATGAAGACTATCGGTGAGATAAAACTGATTTTGGGAAGCGGCATCACCACTAACCGAAAATAAGCCTCCGTAAACTTGTTCACTTTCTTTAATAAAAATTTTTTCATCGATATTGGCTGCTTTGATCATGTGTTTTGCGGGTAGTTGATAAGCGTCGTTCAACAGTGAATCCAAATTATTGTCAACGGCAGCGTAATTTAAATAAATGGTTGCCTTCATGGGTGCATATATAATTTTGGACTGAAAGGCGTTGATGTTTGTTACCGTAGCAAAACGATTGAATTCAAAAGAAAAAGCAGCTCCTTCTTTTAAAGAAACATAGTCAGGAGAGGGATAGCTTAAACTCAAATAGCCTTTGGGCTTGGGCTGATAATCGGAAGCACAACTTAAAAAAAACAGCAGTATAAAGAAAACAGTCACCTTATGCATGTTTTCCTTCTTTAAGATTTCCCAATAGTTTTACTTTGACTCTTTTGATGCGTTTTTGATCAACATCTTCAACAACAAATTGAATGTTTTCATGCGTGATTATTTGATTTTTAAAGGGGAATTTCTGAGTGAGTTCTAGCAGCATTCCAGCCAAAGTCTCAGCATCCCCTTTGATCCGTTCAAAGGCTTCAAAATCTTCCAAATCAATTACTTTAAAAAAGTCTTTTAAATTGATTTTAGCATCAAAAACATAGGTGTTTTGATCCAGCTTTGAATAATGTAAGGCATCATCGTCAAATTCATCACTGATTTCTCCAACAATTTGTTCGATGATATCCTCTAGCGTGATCAGACCAGAAGTCCCGCCATATTCATCTACAACAATGGCCAGATGTATTTTTTTAAGTTGAAACTCCCGTAATAGATCATCTAATTTTTTGTTTTCAGGAACATAAAACGGCTCCTTGATAATGCTTTGCCAATTGAAGTCTTTGTTTTCAATCTCAGGAAGTAAGTCTTTAGCATATAGTATCCCTTTTATTTTATCGACATTTTCCGAGTATATGGGGATTCGTGAAAAGCCCTCATCCAATATTTTAGGGATAATCTCTGACATCGTCATGGATTCAGAAAGTGCAAAAATATCTATTCGTGGACACATCACTTGTTTGGTATCTGTATTTCCAAAATTGACAATCCCTTCTAGAATTTTTTGTTCTTCTGAAGTGGTGTCTTCATCGGAAGTTAATTCCAACGCTTGTGAGAGTTGATCCACCGAAAAATTATTGTTTTTTTGGCCCAATCTGGCTTCTAGAATTTGTGTAATTCGGCTCATTGGAATTGTGATCCAAAACAATAAATAGCGATCAGCAAAAGTTACCGGGCCAATCATCATTTTTGAAAAATTCAACGGATTTCTATTGGCGTATATTTTTGGTAATATCTCTCCAAAAACAAGAATAATACTCGTTATGACCCCAATTTCAATAAGCAGTAAAACGATGGGGTTTTCAATGGTTGAAAAAAAGTATTCTCCAAGAGATGAAAACACCAAAACAATGGCAATATTGATAAAGTTATTGACCACTAAAATGGTTGCCAACAAACGTTTGGGCTTTTCCAAAAGTTTGATGATTGCTGCCGTGGTGGGATCACTGTTGTTTTCGGAAGATTCATCAGATTCTAAAAGTTTAGGGTTTAAGGAGAAAAAGGCCACTTCTGCTCCTGATATTAAAGCAGACATAATCAACAAAGCAATGACCAAAACGATTTGAATGAGCAATGTGGTCATTGAAAAAGGAGCTGCTATAAATAAACTAAACGGGTCTGAATCCAAATATTAATAAAATTTAAAAAGGTAAGTCATCAGCAGGTGGATTTTCCATGGCTGATGGTGGTTCGGATGCAGCAGACTGGCTCGGTGGAGTTTGCCCTTCTTTTTTCGTTGATAAAAAGTTAAAATCACTAACATTGATTTCAGTGCTGTAGCGGTCAACACCATCTTCACCTTTCCACTTACGTGTTTTGATTCGTCCTTCAACATAAATTCGATCGCCTTTTGACAAATACTTTTCACAAACTTCTGCAGCTTTATTCCTTACGACAATATTATGCCATTCTGCTGAAGTAACGCGTTCACCACTTGATTTGTTAACGTAGGATTCATTGGTAGCCAGAGGGAATCTCCCAATAGAACCACCACCTTCGAAATAATGCATCTTAACGTCATCTCCCAGATGACCAATAAGCATGACTTTGTTTAATGTTCCGTTCATAGTTGTAGATATTAGGTTACATTAGTAAATGTAGAAAATCAAGTTTTATCTGTAAAATATTTTTCTATAAATTTTTCCAAGACTATGGGGACAGGAAGTCGCTTTATTTGTGAACGATCTATCGCATTAGGGGGTGAATAGGTTGTTTTTATAATCCAAAATGTGATCGCTAAATGTTGATGGCTTAACTTGTGTAGAATAGGCTCTGCATTCCATTTTTCCACGGAATAAGCCTGTTTTTTTAATAGGGTTGCCAAAAAATTGTTCGCTTTTATTTGTTTTGAAGTTAGTGAATTACCATTCGACTCCAGTAGTGGGAATTGATAGAGTTGCCGCCAAATTCCTTTTTCAGTCCGTTGTTCCATCAAGGTTTGTCCCTCCTTTGCATCAATGACCAAATAATTAAAATAACGTTGCGTTACCTTTATTTTTTTTCGTTTGACAGGAAACCTTTGTACCGCCTGATGATTGAATGCATGGCAAGTTTGTTGAAAAGGACAGGTTTCACAACGGGTGTTTTTAGGGGTGCATTGCAGGGCACCAAACTCCATCAAGGCTTGGTTGAAACGTCCAGGGTCGGAAGCGTCCATCAACGTATGGGCTTTTTCTTTAAAAATTTTGTGGGCAGCAGAATGATCGATTGGAGTGTCGATTCCAAAAAAACGGGCTAAAAACCGATAAACATTCCCATCAACGACAGCTTCCGGCAAATCAAAACAGATGGATCCAATGGCACTTGCCGTATAGTCCCCAACCCCTTTTAAATTTTTGAGTTCAATAAACGTTTTAGGGAAAACACCCTGATATTCATTTACAATACGAGCAGCCGTAGCATGCAAGTTACGTGCACGAGAATAGTAGCCCAAACCTTGCCATAATTTGAGCACCGATTCTTCCTCTGCTTCCGCTAAGGATTGAACAGTTGGGAAAGCGCCAATAAACTTTAAATAGTAGGGCAATCCTTGTTCCGTTCGGGTTTGTTGCATGATGATCTCAGATAACCAAATCCGATAAGGATCTTTGGTCGTTCTCCAAGGAAAAGGCCGTTGATGCTCCTCAAACCATTGGAGCAGTTGTTGTGTCCAAGCCACAGATAATAGAGAATTAAAATTCTAAACAATGATAAGATAAAAAGTTTATACATAACGATTTATAATTATAATTTATATATTTGCACGCCCTTAATTATTAGTGAAAAACCAATTAATTAAATCATGACAAAAGCAGATATCGTATCAAACATTTCCGAAAACACCGGAATGGATAAAGCAGAAGTTCAAGAAACTGTCGAGAAATTCATGAAAGAGATCAAAGTGGCTCTTGAAAAAGGCGAAAATGTTTATTTAAGAGGGTTTGGAAGTTTTGTTATTAAAACACGAGCTGAAAAAACAGGAAGAAATATCTCGAAAAATGTTGCGGTTAAAATTCCTGCCCATAACATTCCTTCGTTTAAACCTGCAAAAATATTTGTGGAGGGGGTCAAATCCAAAGTCCCTGTCGCATAAGAAAGAATAATAACTTTAAAATTAGTAAATCGTATGCCAAGTGGTAAAAAAAGAAAAAGACATAAAGTAGCGACTCACAAGCGTAAGAAAAGACGCAGGGCTAACCGTCACAAGAAAAAATAGTGTTGGCTAATACACTTAAAATTATTACCAAAGTTCATTGAAATGGAAACAACGAAAAAATATCACGTTGTTTCTTCAGGAAAATCCTGAAATATTGTTTAATCCGTTGTACTCTTAGGAGTATGACCTATAAAATTATTCAGAGTGAATAAAGAAATGATTATCCGTTCACATTCCTCTGCTGTTGATTTTGCACTGCTCAAGGATGGAAAACTTATTGAGCTAAACAAAGAAGTTGATGATAACAAATTTTCTGTAGGCGACATTTTTGTCGGTAAAGTCAGAAAAGTAATTCCGGGCCTTAATGCCGCATTCATTAATGTAGGCTATGAAAAAGATGGTTTTTTACACTATCATGATCTTGGACCCAAACTACCATCACTTCTTAAATACATTAAACAGGTAACTACAGGAAATAGTAAAGACTATTTTTTAAAGCATTTTCGTAATGAAAAAGACATTGAAAAAAATGGCGATATCATCGAAACGCTTAAGGCAAAGCAAACCGTTCTAGTTCAAGTGGTTAAAGAACCGATTTCTACAAAAGGCCCACGATTGAGCTCAGAAATTTCGTTGGCTGGACGCTTTATGGTTTTAATGCCCTTTTCTGACCGAATCTCTATCTCACAAAAAATAGAAGATCGCAACGAAAAAAATCGACTAAAAAAGTTGGTACACAGCATTCGACCGAAAGGGTTTGGTGTCATCATTAGAACTGTTGCTTCTGGACAAAAAGTGGCTTCGTTAGATGCTGATTTACAACAACTACTCGCACGGTGGAAAAATTTATCTTCTAAATTGAAAGGAATTGATAAATTTCCAGTCAAAGTACTGGGAGAAATTAATCGTTCCTCCACTATTTTAAGAGATGTTTTTGACGACAGTTTTACTGGAATTCACGTGGATGATTCCGAACTACAATCGGAGATCAAGGAGTACTTGGAAAGCATTGCCCCTGAAAAAAAGGGCATCGTTAAGCTGTACAACAACCACCTTCCCATTTTTGAAAAATTTGGTGTAGAACGCCAAATTAAATCAGCCTTTGGAAAAACCGTTTCCATGCAAAAAGGGGCTTATTTGGTCATCGAACATACTGAAGCATTGCACGTTATTGACGTCAACAGTGGTAATCGGTCCAACAAGTCCAAAAGTCAAGAAGATACGGCCATGGAAGTTAACATGATTGCAGCTTCTGAAATTGCACGCCAATTACGTCTTCGTGACATGGGAGGAATTATTGTTGTCGATTTTATCGATTTAAATTCCAACGAAAATCGCAAAAAACTATTTGAACATCTCCGAGAAGAGATGAGTACGGACAGAACCAAGCACAAGATTCTGCCACCCAGCCGATTTGGGCTAATACAAATCACTAGACAACGGGTCAGACCCGAAATGAATATTAAGACCAAAGAGCGTAATCCCAATCTCAACGGTGAGGTTGAAGCGCCCATAGTTCTTATTGACAAAATCAACACAGAGCTTAGTAAAATTACTAAGAACAAACGGCATAAAAAGGAAAAGGTGTACCTGCACCTTCATCCATTTATCGCCGCTTATCTTTTAAAAGGATTTCCATCCATTCGTTTAAAATGGTATTTTGAGCATCAACGCTGGATCCACATTGTTCCGCGAGATGCCTATCAATACTTGGAGTTTCGTTTTATGAATCAAAATCGTAAAATGCTCCGCAACTAATCTAAAAAACCGCCTTGAAGAATCAAGGCGGTTTTTTTTTGCTTTTATTTATCGTGACCCATTTCCCCCAGATTGTAAAAACTTCTTATTTTTGAAAATGCCGTCATCACAAGGACAACCCAGCTATCTCGAAGCCAAAAAAAAGATCGAACACTATTGTGCTTATCAAGAACGCTGTCACCAAGAAGTCATCGAAAAATTACGAGGGATGGGTATTTATCCCAAGGAACGCGACCAGCTCTTGGGGCATTTAATCGAAGAAAACTACCTTAACGAAACCCGTTTTGCTCAAGCCTTTGCACGAGGAAAATTCCGAATTAAAAAGTGGGGGAAAAATCGCCTTATCCGAGAGTTAAAACAACGTAGGATTTCCGATTACAACTTAAAAAAAGCCCTCTCAGAGATTGACGAAAATGAATATCGAGAAACCATTACCGCCCTTGCAGAAAAATTTTGGGAAGCGAACAGTCATCGAAACCTTCCACTACGAAAAAAAAAGGTGATGGATGCCCTGTACTATCGAGGATGGGAAACGGAACTCATCTATGAACAAATTCGACTTTTAGAAATCAGAAAGAACCAAAGGCTCAAACACCAATAGTCGTTATGACTATACCCATATCTATGACTCATGTAAAATGGAAAACTAATCCAAGGGAGAGACTTTAATTCCTTTTACAAGGTTTTTTGAATTACGGCGTGTGCCAATTTTGGGGTTGATTGGAATTTTGTCAAGGGTTTAGGTGTTAAAAAACTACTACATAAAAGGCCCCCTTACAGGAAGACCACAAAGGTTGTTGTTTATAATATTAAGTAATTGTATTCACTTAAAAGTATACCTTTGAATCTAATTCCCAAAAATTAACATGATGAAAATTTATTTAAAAAACTATGTCCTATGGGTACTTATCTTAGGCACACTTCAATCTTTAACTGCCCAAACCAATGACCATGATTTTCCAATAGCGAACAACATCCTCAAAAAATTTGTAAACCCAATAACGGAAACTCCAAAAGAAAACTATAAGGATTGGTTAGAAGGAACCTCATGGGAATTTACTGAACCTTTAGAAGGAACACATACGCTAAATTTTCTTCCTGATCTTAAATTTGATCTAATAACAACAATTGGAACTCGTGTAATGGGAGAATATAAATTTTCAAAATCAGGAGATAGTATAATTTTTGACAATTGTATGTCTGGAGTGTTTATAAATGATAAAAAGGCTTTCTATATAGATGTGACGTGCAGTAGTGAAAAGCAAGCGCTTAAAAATATCGCTTATTGTGGTAAAACTGTTTTTACTGATTGTGAGTATAACAGAATTAAATAATAAGGATAGGTATTGAATTAAGATAGCTAAACATTTGTTTAAAAAGTTATCAGATAAAACTACCCCCTTTTCCAAGGGTTTCATTAGGGCAAGTACGTCCTTTTTAATACGCAGTTACCTATGAAAACTGTTGGAGGAAGCGGCAGGTTAAATGGATGCAACAAGGGGGAAGATCCGTCTAATTTTTGGAGTCACCCTCCAAAAAATTAAGGACTGCTCCTTAGGCTGAAAACATCCGATTTTTTCCAAATTGATTCCTTTGAACATCTTTCCCCGTTTCAATATGGTATTGAAACCCCTTAACCACCGAAGCTACATATTGGCGCATTAAGGGTGCAAAGTAAAAACGTTGTAAAAGGGGATAAAGGATTTTAGGATAACGTCTTAAAGCCACGGAAGGATAGGCATGAATGGCAATTTTAAGCATACTGCCCTCCGTGTCCATTTTTGTGATTGTCCAATCTACCGTTGCAGCTGCAGTATCGCCTCGACCAATCACCAATTGATAGCCAGAATTTTCCGTCCAACGAAGAAAATGACGGTCCAAAATCACCCCACTATGATAAATAATACGGTCTTTGGCACCCACCCCCGGCCACTCCTTAACTGGGTTTTCTTTACAAAACGGATGGCAATGTTCCAAGATACTTGGAGTGCTGATAGTTTTCCATACCCTCGCTACTGGAGCAGCAATAGCTGTCTGATAGGAAAGCGTTAAAGGGTTTTCCTTAGTGTTGATTTTCATTGCGACTAGATTTAAAAATAGTGGTTTCCTAAAAATACACTTTTTTTAAATGCCTATTTTTTTGATTTACCGTAAAATACTAATCTTAATAAATAAAGTAAGGGAAGGCCAAACAATATTGACAAAAATAAGGGGAGGATAAAGCGATCCAAGTCCTGAACAATCCCCAAGCCCTGCAATATAGCTACCAACGTAAGGCTAAAGCATAAAAACCCAATAACAAGGTTTAAAAAGCGCAGCAATCGTGTGGCTTGCTTATATTGATAAGCAGCATTTTCTTTGGTAATGGTCGTTGGATAGTTAAATAACCAAGGAAACCGATTTAACTGATGGATACCTAATATAAGAATTCCGTAAATCAAGGGACTGGCCCATAGCGTGTCTTTGCTTGCAAAACCATTTTCGTCCTTGGACGGCCAATTAAATGGAATGGCAATATTTTCAGAAAGCGAACCATAATAAGACCCCAATATTAGAACAGTACCGAGGAGTAAGGCCCAGGTCATTCCTTCTAAGAGGCGGTCAAATCGTGTTTTTGGAAGTGTTATTTTTGGTCGATTCATCTTTAAAAATAGTATTTTTAAAGATATTCCTTATTTAATAATTAAGCAAAAAACTTAATTAACGAAAAGTCTTGTTAAAGGTTCTTCAACGGTTTATATGTGGTAGTAGAGAAATAGAAAGTAATGAACTTTTGAATTTGCACTGAGGTAAAACATTGTATTTTCTTTTTAACTTATTTATTCTTAAAAGCTAAATCAA
>CBFIJI010000041.1:0-16471 GCA_965662885.1 Flavobacteriaceae bacterium
TGGACTGTCCATAGAAGCAGTTCATCAGGAATTACAGGTAGCCGTTGGAGGGAAGGTCATTACTCAAACCATTGAAGGACGCGAACGTTATGGAATTCGAGTACGCTATCCAAGAGCCTTAAGAGATAACCCAGAAATTTTAAAGGAGATTTATGTTCCCATTGGAAAAGGACAACAGATTCCCTTGAGTGCCTTGGCCAGTATCCGCTACGAGCAGGGACCTCAGGTAATTAAAAGTGAAGACACCTTTCTTGTGGGTTATGTACTGTTTGATAAATTGGATACCTATGCAGAGGTCAATGTGGTGGAAAATGCTCAAAAAGCAATCCAAACAAAAATAGATTCCGGAGAACTTCAAGTGCCTCAGGGGGTGAATTATCAATTTACAGGAACCTATGAAAATCAACTTAGGGCGAATAAATCTTTGGCGGTGGTTGTTCCCTTGGCTCTCCTTGTCATTTTTATTATTCTCTATTTTCAATTTCGATCTGTAACGACCTCTTTAATGGTATTTTCAGGAATTAGTTTAGCTTTTGCTGGTGGGTTTATCATGCTGTGGTTATATGGTCAGGAGTGGTTTTTTGATGTGTCTTTTTTTGGCAGTAACCTAAGGGATATTTTTCAAATGCAACCGATCAATCTCAGTGTTGCCGTTTGGGTTGGATTTATTGCTTTATTTGGAATTGCTACCGATGACGGAGTCGTCATGGCCACCTATCTCAATCAAACGTTCCAAAAAAACCAACCTCAAACCATTAACCAAATTCGCGCAGCTGTTATAGAAGCTGGCGAAAAACGTATTCGCCCCTGTTTGATGACTACGGCAACAACCCTTTTAGCCTTGCTTCCTATTTTGACGGCTACTGGAAGGGGGAGTGATATTATGATTCCAATGGCCATCCCCGGTTTTGGAGGGATGATGATTGCATTACTGACGCTTTTTGTAGTTCCCGTTCTTTACAGTTGGAATGCTGAAGTTCGTCTAAAAAATAAGGAGATAAAAAAGGCTTCTATAACGAATATATCTAAGCGATGAAGGACTTAAAACAAACCCGTATGGGCGGCCAGACCTTTTTTGGCATCATAGCGCTGTTGTGTTTCAATTGTTTGGGAGCACAAGACCTTTCCCAATTGCTTTCTGAGGCTTTGGAAAACAATCCTGAGATTCAAGCTTTTGAGTTACAATTTAAAATTAGCGAAGCTGAAATCGAAGAGGTGGAAACCTTGCCTGATACAGAGGTAGGGATTGCGTATTTTGCAAGTGAAACGGAAACTAGAGTAGGTCCCCAACGCTTTAAGTTTTCCGCCAAACAAATGATTCCTTGGTTTGGAACCATCAATTCTAGAAAAAAGTATAAAAAAGCGGTAAGTGAAACGAAATATGAGGAAATTATCTTGGCAAAACGCCAGCTCATTGCAGCTGTTTCTCAATCCTATTATAATCTGTATACATTAAAAGAAAAGCAACGTATTCTTAAAGAAAATACCGCTGTATTAAAAACCTTTAAGACCCTTTTATTAACAGCAGTAGCCGTTGATAAGGCTTCGGCAGTAAATGTTTTAAAACTTCAAATTCGTCAAGATGAAATTTTGGAAAAACAGTTCCTCCTCGAACAAGAGTACCTTTCAGAGGCCGCCCATTTTAATGCCTTGTTAAACAGAGATTTAAAACATAAAATAAACACTCCAAAAAAAATAATTCTACCAGAAGTACAGGATCTTGAGGAGAAAGACGATTTATCCCTACACCCCGAACTTATTGTTTATGACAAACTTTATGAATCTGTTGCTCAGTTGGAAGCCCTAAACCAAAAAGAAAGTCGTCCAAAAGTAGGTTTTGGAGTTGATTATGTAGCAGTTGATGAACGTGCAGGATTGACAATTGCAGATAATGGTAAAGATATACTTATGCCCATGATGTCCTTTTCTATCCCGATTTTTAACCGTAAATACCGATCAAAATCGTTGCAAAATGAACTAAAACAAAAGGAAATAGTCCTCCAAAAGCAAAACCGTTTTAACCGATTGAATAAGGCTCTTCAACAAGCTATGAATAACAGTAGAGCAGCTCGGGTATCTTATGAGACCCAACAAAAAAATAGTCAACAAGCCGATGAGCTGATCCAACTATTGCTTAAAAAGTATGAAACCGCCACCATAGACTTTAACGAATTATTGGAACTTCAAGAACTACAACTTCAATTCCAAATCAAGAAAATAGACGCCCTTCAATCTTTTTTTAAACACCGTATTAAAATCAATTATTTAATCAATTAACACCTAAATATTTCACCTATGAAAACAATGAAAATTTCCTTTTTAATGATGGCCCTTACTGGGGTTCTTTTAACTTCCTGCAAAAACACTTCAGGGAAAAAGCAAGTTGAAGTGACAACAGTTGAACAAGCACCAGCTAAAACGGTTCCTATGGAGCAACAAATCTTTCCAATAACTTTTGATGGATTAATCTCTTCCTATTTGGTTATAAAAGATGCTTTAGTGGCCGATAACAGCACAGTGGCAGCCAGTGAAGCAGAGCAATTTTCTTCAATTTTAGAACAATTGGCAGGGTCAGAATTGGAAGAAGCAGTCCAAAAATTTATAGCAACAACTTCCACGTCAATGCAGGAGCACATCGCACAAATTGGTAAAGGGGATCTTGCAGAACAACGCGAGCACTTGGAGCTTTTAACAGACGATATGATCGCTATGGTTGCCGTTACAGGATCGTCTCAAACCTTATATCAACAGTTTTGCCCGATGTATAAAGGTAATGAAGGAGGGATTTGGTTGAGTGCAAACAAAGAAATCAGAAACCCACTGTTTGGAAGTAAAATGTTAAAATGTGGTGTTGTACAAAACGAAATTAACTAAGCCATAAAACAATGTTAACAACGGTAGAACAACGCTATAAAGTAACAGGAATGACCTGCGGAAGCTGTAAAGCTTCCGTAGAAAAATACATTAGTGGCTTGTCTTCGGTTGCAGCTGTTTCGGTCGATTTGGAAAAGGGTACTGCAATTATTCAAGCTAAAGAAGCTATTTCTTTAGCCCATTTGCAAGACGTCTTGCCTGAAAAGTACCAAATTCAGCCAGAAAAGAATTCGGAGGAAGACCTAAAGAAGGTCTCCTCCGAAATTATGGAGGAATCAAAAACTAAATTACAGCAATTGTATCCTTTGCTGTTAATTTTTTTATACCTCCTAGTTACAAGTAATTTATTGCATTGGAAGGCGTGGAATCTTAATGGAGTAATGCTCGACTTTATGGGCTTGTTTTACATTGTCTTTAGCTTTTTTAAAATTTTAGATTTAAAGGGTTTTCCAGAATCCTTTCAGATGTACGATCCACTAGCAAAGCGTATTCCCTTTTATGCACGGATTTACCCTTTTATTGAAACTGCTCTTGGGCTTATGCTTCTCCTGCGGTTTCAAGTTCAATGGGCCTTAATTGTCACTCTCTTTATTTTGAGTATCACCAGTTTTGGAGTCATAAAATCCCTTATGGATAAAAAAGCCATTCGATGTGCCTGCCTAGGGACGGCATTAAAGCTTCCTATGACGGAAGCTACTATTATTGAAAACGTCTTGATGTTGATCATGGCGGGGGTTATGCTCACAGGCATTTTATAATTAATAAGAGAGAAATTGAAGAAGCACTAAAAAGATGAAAAATTATTTAATAAGTATCGGATTATTAGTTGTTGGACTGGTCTTGGGCTGGTTTCTGTTTGGAGGTCAATCAGCAACTACAGAAGAACATGCACATGGGAGTCCTTCAGAGAGTGTTCAACAATGGACCTGTTCTATGGATCCACAAATCATGCAAGCTGAACCAGGAAGTTGTCCTATCTGCGGAATGGATCTAATCCCAGCAGAAAGTAACGGGGATGGATTAGCTGCCGATCAATTTGAATTAAGTCCCAATGCCGTTGCCTTAGCCAACATCCAAACCCTTATTGTTGGGGAGGAATCGATGGAGTATCCTAGAGTTAAACTTTCAGGAACACTCAAAGAAAATGAAACTACTCAAAAGGTTCAAATTAGCTATTTTTCAGGAAGGATTGAACGCTTATATGTTCAATCGGTTGGAGAGCAAGTTCGAAAAGGACAAGCATTAGCAACCCTCTATTCTCCAGAACTAATTGCTGCACAACAAGAGCTTTTAGTTACGGCAGCCTTAAAAGAAACCCAACCAGAACTCTATCAAGCGGTAAAAAACAAGTTGCGTTTATGGAAACTTACTTCCAATCAAATTGCCGAAATAGAACGTTCGGGAACTATTTTGGAAAACATTACTGTTTATGCAACCGTTTCTGGAGTCGTACTTAAGAAGCTTGTGGCAAAAGGAGATCAAGTACTTCAAGGGCAAACACTCTTTACGTTGTCTGATCTTCAAACACTCTGGGCCAACTTTGACGTTTATGAAAACCAATTGCCTCTTTTTTCAGTGGGACAGCAACTGTCGATCAAAACTATGGCGGACAGTCGTCTAAATATAGAAGGGGTGGTCTCTTTCATTGATCCTGTCTTAAATTTAAAAACCAGAACAGCAGGACTTCGTGTAAGCCTTGACAATAAGGAGGGGAAACTAAAACCAGGTATGTTTGTGGAAGGCCACTTTAAGGACTTAAGAAAAGAGTTGCAACCCGATCAGATTCGTATCCCTGCATCGGCAGTCCTTTGGACAGGAACACGTTCCTTAGTCTATATAAAAAGTAAAAAGGAAGGTGCTGTTTTTGAAATGCGCAACGTTCTTTTAGGAAATAAAATTGGAGCCTATTATGAGATTATTGAAGGCTTGGAAAAAGGAGAAGAAGTTGTAACCAACGGAAGTTTTACCCTCGATGCTGCCGCACAACTTAAAGGAGTACCCTCCATGATGAGTCAACAAGCTGATGGGATGATGAGCACAAGTGCCCACCATCATTAGTATTTTAAAGTTTAAAATTGATGAAAGGCATCAGAAACATAACTGAGCACTGTTGGTAGTGAAGTTCGCCAATAGGTCCAAGTATGCGCCCCGTCACGGATTCTAAATTCATGATTGATTTCCAACTTTTTCATTTTGATGTGTACCAAGCTGTTGCCCTCATATAAAAAATCATCATCCCCACAATCAAAGTACCAGCGCACACTGTTGAGTTGTTCTTTAGGAACACTGTCCAAAAGCGTTAAGGGGTTGTGACGATCCAAATACCCTTGCAAATCCTTCTTTTTAAAAGGAATTTTAAAATTATTTAACTCCTCTTTTAAGGCCTCTATACTATCTGCGCGCATCCATGCACTAAGGGGGCAAGCCGTTGAAAATAATTCGGGATGATGTAAAGCATAGACCAGTGATCCACCACCCCCCATGGAGAGTCCCGCAATGGCACGAAAACGCTTGTCTTTTTTTATACGAAAACGCTCTTCAACATGAGGCATTAATTCTTTAAAGAAAAAATCTTCATAGGGCCATTCGCCATCTATGGTGTTAAAATAGCCCGGAATCCCTGTATCAGCATCTGGCATAATAATAATCATGGATGTTGCAGTTCCGTCTTTAATTGCCTGATCAGCAATTCGATGTACTTCCCCAAATTGAATCCAACCCGTATGATCATCGGTATAGCCATGCAACAAATATAAAACAGGATAGCTACGGCTCGAACTGTCATAGTCGGGAGGAAGATAAACTGCAAATTTGCGCTCACTCTTTAAAATTTCACTTTGGAGGGAGAGGTTGTCAAAAACTTTTCCCATTTGTCCTTGAAGAAAATTTAAACAAAAAAAACTGATTAAGAGAAAGTATAATTGTTTCATTAAATGTACTTTTATGAAAGTCGAATGGATTAAAAATTGAAGATAGTAATGAATTTGAAATTTATAAAGAAATTGATGCAGAAGATTGCCAACGATAACACTATAAATTTTATAAAACATAGTTTTGTTGTTTTATCCCTTTTCTTTTTGAGCAGTTGTACTACTCAAAAAGAAAGAAAGCCAAACGTTATTGTTATTATGACGGATGATCAAGGTTGGGGCGATTTAAGTTACCAAGGAAATCAGGATTTAAATACTCCGAATATTGATCGTATTGCCAAAGAAGGAGCCCGTTTTGAAAACTTTTATGTAAGCCCTGTTTGCTCGCCTACCCGAGCGGAATTCTTAACAGGCCGTTATCATTTTCGATCAGGGGTATATTCCACCTCTTCGGGAGGAGAACGCTTAAACTTAGGAGAAGAAACCATTGCAGAAGTTTTTAAACAAGCTGGCTATCAAACAGCACTCTATGGAAAATGGCACAGTGGAATGCAACATCCTTATCATCCCAATACAAGAGGTTTTGATGATTTTTATGGCTTTTGTTCTGGGCATTGGGGAAATTATTTTGATCCCATCTTAGAACATAATGGATCCATTGTTAAAGGTAATGGCTTTATTGTTGACGACTTAACCGAACACACCACCAATTTTATTCAGGACAATAAACAGCAACCCTTTTTTGTGTACCTCTCCCTAAACACTCCACATAGTCCAATGCAAGTTCCCGATGACTATTGGGACCGATTTAAAGAAAAACCTTTGGTCAGTAATTTAGGTGTGAAAAATCCGTTACATACCCGAGCAGCCTTGGCCATGTGTGAAAATATTGACGATAATGTCGGTCGTATTTTAAAGGTTTTAGAGGCTCACGATTTATCTGAAAATACCATCATTGTTTACCTTTCTGATAATGGTCCCAATGGACGCCGATGGAATGCTGGAATGAAAGGAACAAAAGGAACAACCGATGAAGGGGGCACCCGTTCTCCACTATTGATTCAGTGGAAGAATACTATAGTGCCTGGAAGTATCAAGCAGTTGATGGGGGCAGTGGATCTTTTGCCTACACTATCCGCCTTGGCAGGGATTGACCATGATCATCCAAAGCCTTTGGATGGAATTAATTTTAAAACCACTCTTTTAGCTCAAAACACACCCCTCAAAGAACGAACCTTATACCATTATTGGCGCGGGGCAACCAGCCTGAGAAATCAAAAATTTCGATTGGATAAAGACAATAACTTATTTGATATAGAAAAGGATCGTAAGCAAACACAAATGGTCGATGACGATTACCCCATAGAATACGCTTCATTAAAAGAACTAAAACAAACCTTTATTGACACAACTGCTTTTCCGACAAAAGCAACCGATAACCGACCCTTTCCTCTTGGTCATGCTGACGCACCATGGACACAACTTCCGGCTCGGGATGCCTTGCTTTCTGGAAACGTCCAACGCAGTAACCGCTATCCAAATAGTTCTTTTGTCACGAATTGGACCGCCTTGGATGACCGCATCTCATGGGATGTTGAGGTATTAAATTCAGGACTGTATGAAGCGGTCCTTTACTATACCTGTGCAGCGGAGAATTTAGGAAGCCGCTTTCGTTTGGAACTTGGTAAAAATAAGTTGGAAGCCACTTTAGAGGAAGCCCATGACCCTGAACTTTTCGGGGCACTTCAAGACCGATCTCCACGAACTGAATCCTATGTTAAAGACTTTAAACCTTTGAATATTGGGAATATCCGCTTAGAAAAAGGACGGGACGAATTGGTTTTAAAAGCTACGGAGATTAATGGCAATCAACTGATGGATTTTAGAATGCTGCTTTTACGTAGGCTAGAATAAACACATTGATTTTAAAGTTCACCGATAGCATTATCCATCCAATTGAGCCGATCTGAAATCCAACTTTTTAAATAATTAGTTTCATCCAAATAGGTCGTTCCCACAAAATTATTTGGCCAAACATACTGTCCTAAAATGGGCCATTGATTAAAATTTCTATCAACGGCATCATTAGTGTCTAGTGCTGTTTCAATCTCTTGAATCCGCCCCGTGATGGAAGCGGTTGAAAAACTTCCTGATCGAAGAAATTGCCACCTGTTTTTTAAAGTGCTAACAAAAATAGGGTCTTCCATCAACCGGTTCCACCAAAAGGGTACCTGCCAAACATCGCCGGGACAGACCGAATTAAAGCGATAGGCCCAACCGGAAGTAGTTCCCCCCTCGCAATAATCTGCATTTCCAAAACCTAAGTTAAAATCCCAGATAGGACCCATTTTTAATTTTCCTCCTTTGTCTTTGTGCATATAGGTACTTAAACGAAATCCGTCAACGTTTTTAGTGATTTCATTCAGTAAAAAGAAATCAATAAAACTATCGAGGTCAGCATATTTTTGATAGCCATTTATTGGGTCTGCAAACGCCTCGGAAAGTAAGGCTGTTTCGAAATCATTAATATAGGTTTGGATATAGGATTTTTGTTCGACAGTAATATCTTCCGGATCCGGATAGTCATAGAGAAAATAAGTTTCCGCCCCATCGGTTCCCCCTTGGGTATCATATTGAGAGGGAAAGGAAAAACTTTCCTCATACCAATCACCATCTCCTGTTGGCTTATCTATTTTAATAATATAACCTCCACTAATATCTCCATCGATATTTTTTTCTATATCAATTCTATTTTTATCTCGTTTTAATTTTTCCATCAAAACATAGGTCCCCAGAAAGGCACCATTAATATTCAGTTCGTAAAATTTTGTCCGTGAAGTGTAGCGACCAATAGCATTTGAAAGATTGTAAATCAATACATTTCGCATCAAACTTTTATCACTATAGGGGCCATATAAAATCCAATCTTCTTCTAAAGGCAAGCCTCCAAGAGCAACATCCAAGTCCTCATTATTGTTGTCCCAAGTTTCAAGTCCATAGGATTTTTTGTCAAAAGATTGCGAACTGGATCCCCGATATTCTATGCCAATGGTATAGTTTTCAATGGCTACACCTTCCTCAACTAATTCAATGGATCCAGCTATTTTTGGTTCATCAACAATGGTTCCAGTAGTTGTGATATTGATTTGAGGTAGTCTTAGGTCAGCGGTATTGCCCCCTGTTTCGTCGTCAAAATCAATATTCTCTTGACAACCAAGAATTATTATTAAAACAAGTGTTGTGAGATAAAAATTACTTCTTTTCATGTACATTTAACTTAATATAGTTGTATAAAGTTGGTTCTAAGTTTAGGAGCATGTCTGTTGAACAAATTACCTCAAAATCAACAAATAAATATAAAACTTTTAAAACATATAAAATGTTAAAAAAACAGCTTCGTCACTTCCTCTTTGTTTTATGCTCGCTTTTATTCATTAGTTGTTCGTCCTCCTCACTTGAAGTGATGTCCTATAACATCCGATACAATAGCCCAAATGATGGATTTAATCATTGGGATAATCGAAAGAAAAGTGTTGCTGATTTGATTCAATCCAAAAGCCCTGATGTTATCGGATTACAAGAAGTGGTCCATCAACAACTTATCGACTTAAAGCACTATTTAAAAGACTACGCATCAATTGGTGTGGCCCGTGAGGATGGAAAAACAAAAGGAGAGTACAGTCCGATATTTTATAAAAAAGAGGCCTTTAAACTGCTGAATAGTAGCACCTTTTGGTTGTCCAAAACACCTGACACTATTTCCATAGGTTGGGATGCTGCATTGGAAAGAGTGTGTACTTATGGACGATTTGAACACAAAAAAAGCGGTCGACAATTTTGGGTCTTTAATACGCATTTTGATCATATAGGTCAAGAGGCAAGAGCTGCATCAACCCGACTCATTCTATCAAAAATTAAAACCCTTAATACGGAACAACTGCCTGTTATTCTGACAGGTGATTTTAATTTAACTCCAGATACTGAATCGATTAAACGCTTACAATCAAAACTGTTGGATAATGCACAAACATTCGTGGCTCAATTTCCTGAGAAGCAAGGAACATTTAATGGTTTTGATACAATTAATTCTGCTGAACGACGTCTTGATTATATTTTCACTAAAGGATTAAACCTAAAAGAAGGCAAGCATTTGTTTCACAAAACAGCTGCTGGGGGCTGGGCATCGGACCATCACGCTGTGTGGTCACAACTCTCCTTTAAAAAGTAAGTTTTTTTTAGACTATTTTTGATATATTTGAAACACCATGACAAGCATATTCTCCAACTAAACGAGGGCTTGTCTAAAAAATTGTTAACCAAATAATAATCATGAAAAAAATCATTTTTACCTTAATCTTAATTGTATCCTTGAGTTTTAGTGTGGAAGCACAAGAATTTAGAGGTCTTGACAAAAGTCCAATGGATATGATTGAATTTCCAATGAGCAACCGACAACCGGACAAATCCCTACGTGTTCTTTATAGTCGTCCACAACTTAATGGTCGTGCTGTAGCCAGCTTGACTCCAGAAGGAAAAGTATGGCGAACTGGTGCCAATGAAGCTACAGAAGTCACTTTTTACAAAGCGATGAAGTTTGGAGGGAAAACCATCCAGCCTGGTGCTTATACCCTATACACCATCCCAGGAGCCACAGAATGGACCATCATTTTAAATAGTGTTACCCATGTTTGGGGTGCTTATGCCTACGATGAAGCAAAGGATGTAGCTCGTATGACTGTTCCTGTGCAATCGGACACTACTGCTTTAGAGGCACTTTCCATGACTTTTGAAGCTGTTGCTGACGGTGCGCATCTTCACATAGGTTGGGGAAACATGCGTTTAGCAGTTCCTTTTACAAAATAAGAGGATTTTAGCAAGAAATTTAACCCGCCTTATGGCGGGTTTTTTTATGGGGTTAAAAGCCAATCAAGATTAAATCGTGCAAAGTAAAGCCCTTCATTATCTCGTTCATACAAAAGGCCTATATGATTTTTATCAATAGCAACGAGATCCGAATAGGCTGCTGTATTTGGATAAATTTCTTTTTTAATGGACCAGTTTTCCCCGTAGTCATGACTTACAAAAACAGTCATTTTCTCTCTTTTATTGGTGCTATTAGGTCCTGAATATAAAAGTAAAGTATCTTTTTCCCCTTCAAAAAGTAAGACACTGGATTGACAAACTGGGCTTGGTAGTTCCGCATCAAAATAGGTGGCTGACCAGTGTTCGCCCCCATCCTCACTTTTTGCAATAAGTCGTCGTTTGGTAGTGCCGTTTTGTTCTCGGATATTAAGTAGCAGTGTACCATCGGGAAGTTCTACTCCAATAGCCTCGTTGGAAGAGGGGATATCGACATCTGGACTAACCGACCAACTTTTCCCATGATCATCAGAATAAAATCCGTAGGCGCGATATTCGTTATAGCCCACTTGAGGCGGACCTTGCGAATGATTGGCAGGAACATATAAACGACCTCTAAATGGCTGTTGCTTGAGTTGAATTGCATGTCCAGGGGTGTTGGCGTGAGTTCTCCAATCACGTTCTGGTTGGGAGGAGTAAGAATTAAAATGAACAGCGGCAGAAATATCTGTTGGATCCTCCCAATGCAGCCCATTGTCGGTACTTGTGGTCAACCAAACCTCACGTTTCCCTTTTCCCAATCGCATGTCCTGTTCAGAGACATCTCCCAAATTATAAAATAAAAACAAACGTCCCTCTGGAAAATCTGGATCAAAAGTGTCCAATACTGGAGCTGGATTACCTGCTTGAAGCGAGCCATTGTCCACCACCATTTGGGGGGCTGACCACTGTTGCCCACCATCAGAGCTTCGAACCATTAATAAATCGACATTTCCAAAATCAGAGCAATTATCTTTTCTGCCTTCTACAAATGCGATTAAGGTTCCATCAGCCGATTGAATCAGTGCTGGAATGCGAAAACAGGCATAGCCTAAAGTTCCATTTTTAAACAGTTGTACTTCAGAAAAATAAGTTGGAGTCGTCGGTTTACAACCTAAAAAAATAAAGAAAAGAACCCATGGAATGCAACATTTCATTCTATTGAAGTGCTTTTTCGATGGCGGCTAAGACCAGCGGCTCCATCACTTTATAACCAGCCTCGTTCGGGTGAACGCCGTCATAAGTGAGGGCCTCCAATAAACCATTATTACCATCGTCCATAGCACTAAAATAATCGAGGTAGACATGCCCCTGATTTTTAGCATATACTTTGATCATTTGGTTGAGTGCTGGAATTTTATTGGCGGGGTCTAAGCCTGGCCGCCAAGGATAATCAAAAGCGGGGAGTACAGAACTCAGCACCACTTTAATACCGTTAGCTGCAGCAATCTCACTCATCGATTTGATGTTGTCCATAATCATCTCCAAAGTTGAAGGACCTGTATTTCCAGCAATATCATTGGTACCTGCTAAAATGATGACCACCTTAGGTTGAAGCGCAACCACATCAGCACGAAATCGAACCAACATTTGAGGGGTTGTTTGCCCACTAATTCCTCGATTGATAAATGTAGGATTATTAAAAAAAGAGGCGCGCGCCATTTCCCAACCAATCGTGATGGAATTCCCCATAAAAACGACACGTTGCTCTGTTGCTGTAGGTGCTGTTAATGCCGCATTAGCAGCATCAAATTCCTTAAAATTGGCCCAATCCTGAGCCTTTATTTGAGTGGAAAAGGTGACTATAAAAGTACCAACTCCAAGAAGAAACAATTTTTTCATTAATGTGAATTTTAAGTAAGATAAGTTTTTTTACATTTATTTAATTAAATGCGCCACAATGAAAATAAAAAATACGTTTAAATACTTCGGTTTATTATTGTTTCTATCATTAGGAGCAACCTCCCTCTTTGCTCAACAAAAAGAACGTGTATTGTTTATAGGGAATAGTTTTACCTACTATTGGAACTTACCCAAAGTAGTGGAAGAGATGGCCACTTCAAAAGGGCTTAATTGGGAAGTGTATCAGGCAACCCTTCCGGCGGCTACTTTAGAGCAACATTGGAAAGGAGAACGAAAATTAAGGACTAAAAAGTTGATTTCGAGAAAAAAGTTTGATAAAATAATTTTACAGGATCAAAGTGCCAACCCTTTAAAAAACACAGCCAACTCAAATCGGTATATTGCCAATTTTATCGACCACCCAAAAGCTCAAAACGCACAGTTTTATTTGTTTTCAACATGGCTTTACCCTAAAATAATAGAGCCTTACCCTGAAAGCCCATATCCCATTGAAAAGGTCATGTCTGACATTGCTCAAAAAAATAGGGCTAAAGTCCTTCAAGTAGGTCGAGCCTTTGCTCAATTTCAAAAACGTTATCCATCGTTTAAGCTGTTAAGTGATGACCAAAAGCATCCCTCACCCAATGGAACTTATTTAGCAGCATGTGTGATCTTTGGAAAACTCAGTGGACAAAGTCCCATGGGGCTGCCTCATAGGATTAAAGTGGAGGATAAAAAAGAACATAAAACATTGTATTATATGATGGTAGAAAACAAAGTGGCTGAAGCGTGTCAGGAAATCGCAGCACACATATTAGGGTTCTAATTCTTGATCGTTTATAAGCTTTCACTCATTTCTTTTATCTTTATAAGATCAACCCATTAATATAAAATGTTCATTTGTACCCTTCACTAAAATAGTTCAATTATGAAATCATCAAAAGTTCTCATTTTCTTTTTTTTCATCAGTACAGCCGTTTTTTTAATGGTTTCATGTAGCACAGTACCCACAGAAAATCAACCCCCCAATATTGTTTATATCCTTGCGGACGATCTAGGCTATGGCGAACTAGGGGCTTACGGACAACAAAAAATAAAAACGCCCAATTTAGATCGTTTAGCCGCCGAAGGGATGCGCTTTACACAACACTACACAGGAGCTCCAGTTTGTGCTCCCTCTCGTTATATGTTCCTTACAGGCACCCATGCTGGACATGCTTATATTCGGGGAAACTATGAATTGGGAGGCTTTGCCGATGAAGTTGAAGGTGGGCAAATGCCCATTCCCGAGACGACCCCAACTTTGGCTAAAATGCTTAAAAAAAGAGGCTATCAAACGGCTATGGTTGGAAAATGGGGCTTGGGGATGAATGCCACAACAGGCTCCCCCTTGGTTCAAGGCTTTGACTACTACTATGGTTATTTGGATCAAAAGCAAGCTCACAACTATTACCCCACTCATTTATGGGAAAACGACCGTTGGGACAGCTTGCCCAATCCTTATGTCTTGGTTCATCAACCCTTAAAAGAAGATGCAACTCAAGCTGATTTTGATCAATTCAAAGGAAATGTTTACGCTGCTGATAAAATGTTGGAAAAAGCGTTAAATTTTATTGATAAAGCAGAAAAAGAGGCGCCATTTTTCTTGTATTATCCATCTCCCATTCCCCATGTTTCGCTTCAGGTTCCCGATTCGCTTGTGCTTGCTTATCAACAGGAATTTCAAGAAACCCCTTACTATGGAAATCAAGGGTATACTGGACATCAATATCCCCGCTCTGCTTATGCTGCCATGATTACCCACCTAGACGATGAGGTTGGAAAAATCAGGGAAGCCCTAAAAGCTAAAGGGGTTGCTGACAATACCATCATTTTATTTTCCAGTGATAACGGTCCTACTTTTGCTGGAGGAGTAGATGCGGCTTTTTTTAATAGTGCTGATGGTTTAAGAGGTTTGAAAATGGATGTTTATGAAGGTGGAATTCGTATTCCTTTTATTGCCCATTGGCCAAATAAAATTCAAGCTGGAAGCGTTTCAGATCATATTTCTGGGCATCTTGATATGTATGCTACCTTTGCTGAACTAGCAGGAGTAGAGGAACCCAAAAAAACAGATGGCATTTCATTGCTTCCAGAATTGCTTGGAAAAGAACAAAAGAAGACCCACCCCTATTTATACTTTGAATATCCAGAAAAGCGCGGGCAACTCGCCATTCGAATGGGCGACTGGAAAGGGGTAAAGCGTGATCTAAAAACCAAAGACAATGTAGCTTGGGAGCTGTATAACCTCCAAGAGGATCGTGCTGAGCAACAGGATTTAGCAGCTCAATTTCCAGAAAAAATTGAACGCTTAGACGCTATTGTAAAGGAAGCACATCGCCAACCCCATATTCGAGAATGGGAATTTATTAACCCAAAGTTTAATCGTAAAAAGGGACAATGATTATTTATAAAAGCTACACGCTTAATTTATTCTCTGAACTTCATTCAAAAAATAAAATCTATCGAAGATGAAAGCAATGGTTTCTCCACTGGGATGTTTAGTGCTACTTGGTTTGTTGTTTGGATGTGCAGAAGCTACAAAACCTGAGGAGCAAACACCGAATATTATTTTATTCTTTGTTGATGATTTAGGATGGCAGGATACTTCAGTTCCTTTTTGGGATCGTAGCACTCCACTCAATTCAATCTATCATACCCCCAATATGGAACGTTTGGCCGAACAAGGGGTAAAGTTTACCCAAGCCTATGCCACACCTGTTTGTTCTCCAAGCCGAGTGAGTTTGATGACGGGTATGAATGCAGCACGCCATCGGGTAACCAATTGGACCCTTCAACCCGATAAGCTTCAACCCATGGAATTAAACCATCCAACCCTTGACTTTCCACAATGGAATTTCAATGGAATTACCACTCATGGAACTGTTGCCAATGCCGTACACGCCACCCCGCTTCCTCAACTTCTTTACGACCAAGGATATCATACTATTCATGTGGGTAAAGCCCATTTTGGGGCACTAAGCTACCCAACCGCTAATCCAACCGCCCTAGGTTTTAAGGTTAATATAGCGGGACATGCTGCTGGGGCACCAGGGAGTTATTTGGGGACTGAAAATTTTGGTCATAAAAAAGAGGGAAGAGCAATTTGGGCGGTTCCCGGCTTGGAAGACTACCACGGTCAAGATATCTTTTTAACCCAAGCCTTGACCAATGAAGCACTTGCCGCTTTAGAGGTACCGATAAAAAGGAAACAACCCTTCTTTATGTATTTTTCGCCCTACGGTGTGCATACCCCTTTGATGGCTGATCCGCGATTTGCTAAAAAATATAAGGAAATGGGCTTACCCTCATCTGAAGTAAAATACGCGTCCATGATTGAAAGCATGGATTATGCTTTAGGACAACTAATGGATTTTGTAGCCCGTAAAAATATGGAGGACAATACCATCATTCTTTTTATGTCTGATAACGGCGGTTTAAGTGCAGTCGCTAGAGATGGCGAGAAACACACCCATAACGCTCCTTTAAACAGCGGAAAAGGGGCTATTTATGAAGGAGGAATTCGTGTTCCGATGCTCGTTAAATGGCCAAAGAAAAGTCCTCCGAAGAGTATCAATCATACTCCTGTGATTATTGAAGACTTTTTCCCTAGTCTTATTGAAATGGCTGGAATTGAGGAGGTGACTACCGTACAAACTGTGGATGGGAAAAGTTTTGTTTCAGGCATAAAAAACCCCAAAAGGAAAGCATCAAAAGATCGCGCTTTATTTTGGCATTACCCCAACGATTGGGGACCTGAAGGGCCAGGAATAGGTAGTTTTAGTGCCGTTAGAAAAGGGGATTGGAAACTGATTTATTTTCATGACGATCAACATTTTGAACTTTATAACATCAAAGAAGATATTGGAGAAACAAACAATGTGTTTGATACAGAGAGATCAACCGCATTTCCTCTTGCAGAACAACTTACGGACTATTTAAAAGGG
>CBFIJI010000042.1:0-16285 GCA_965662885.1 Flavobacteriaceae bacterium
TCCAAAAACCATTGAAGAGGACCTCCAAAAACGTCACTTCGGGTTAGAGATGTTATTTTTTTTGGAGTTAACGTACCAATAAGTAAAGGATCCAAAAAAGCACCGTGATGGTTGGGTGAATAAAGTATCCCGCCTTCTTTAGGAATATTTTTTCTGCCATAAATATTGATCTTTCTAAAGTAGATGAAGTTATAACAGTACAGTAGATTTTTTATAAAAAAATAGAAAGCGTTTTTCAAATTCCAGAGACGTTATATAAAACAGATGGTAAAATATAGTAAAACCCTTTTGATAACGATACTATTTTCAAAAAAAAAGACAATTATTACTAAATTACTTTAAAAAGTGCTGCCGCACCCATGCCTCCTCCAACATACATGGTTGAAATTACATATTTTCCACTCCTTCTTTTTCCTTCAATTCCCAAAGGCTAAAATCATCCATAGAGAGTCCGTTTTGCTTTAATAATTTAGAGTTGGCATAACTTGGTCCAATACCCACTTTGTCGGGTTCACACCCAGCAAAGGAAATTCCACGATAGATTCCCAATGGAGTAACCTTTGATTTGGCAGCCTTAATTCCACACGCTCAAACACAGTATATTTAGAGAATGGGGCATGACCTCCTAGAGTACACCATACCCTTGACAATCAATAGGCGAACCAAAATATTAAATCTTGATTAGGAAGGGGTCAAAAATGTATTATTTACAGAAATTAATGTCTTTTTATGACATAAAAGTAGTTATATGAGTTGCAAAACATAAAAATATGTTAAATTGCTTCCTCTATTATTAAATGAAAATCTAAAAACAAAACAAAAAGTTACCTCAATATCTTAAAGGATAAAACCCTTTAAAATAACCTGTTACGTTCTTAAAATTTAAAACAATAACTAAATTATGAAAACAAAAAACTATCTAAACAAAGTTCTTTTTGCGAGCTTCTTCCTTATGGCAAGTATAGCTTTCGCTCAAAATTCGGTTAGTGGTTCTGTTGTGGATGCTGAAAACGATCAGCCACTACCTTCGGCCAGTGTAGTCCTTGTAGGGTCCAACACAGGAACAGCTACCGATTTTGACGGTAACTTTACACTAACGACCTCAAGGGACTTCCCTTTTACGCTTCAGTTTAGTTCTGTAGGTTTTGCTACACAAACAATTGAAGTAACATCTGCGGATCAAGAAATTAAAGTAGCCATGACTTTTGGAAGTTATTTGGACGAGATTGTCATCTCCGCCTCACGTAGATCCGAAAAAGTTTTGGATGCACCAGCTTCGGTATCCGTCATTTCTTCTAGGGACATCGAAAATTCGGCGCAAGTTACTGACCCTATTCGTAACCTTATCAACGTACCTGGGGTAAGCATTCAACAACAAACAGCCAACTCGCTTAATATTGAAATGCGTGCCGGTTCTGGAGTCTTCGGAACAAGTACCTTTCCCATTTTGGACTACCGTTATTTAATCACCCCTTCTGCTGGAACTTTCCTTAGCTACCAAGCGGGTTTATCCAACATTGACATCGATAATATCGAAGTCGTTCGTGGTGCAGCCTCTGCATTATACGGACCAGGGGTAACTTCTGGGGTTGTTCACTTTAGAACAAAAAGTCCAATTGATCATCCTGGAACAACCATCGAAGCCTTTGGTGGTGAAATGAACACTTTAGGAGCATCCATAAGACATGCCTATGCCAACGAAAGCAAAACCTTTGGATATAAAATCAACGCACGCTATTCTTCTGGTGACGATTTTGTTTATGATGACGAAAGTGAGTTAACTCAAAATCCTGCATTTAATATGTTCAACACCATCCGTAATCCTGTAATTACCAACGGTGCTGTTGATCCTGAATTATCTTACACACAAGGGAATATTGTTTACACAGAATCTGACTTAGATCCTGATGGTGATGGAAATGTTTTGAGAAATGATTACAGAAACTATTCGGTAAATACTCACCTAGAGTTTCGACCGAATGACAGAACAACAGCCTTCCTTTCCGGAGGTTTCACAAACGGTGGAGGGGCTTTCTTTAACAGCCAAGGAATTGGGTACACCCAAGGAAACGATTATTGGGCACAAGCTCGAATTCAATCGGGTGGATTATTCGCTCAAATGTCATATAACTATAATGACGGGGGTAGTGAGGAAGATCCCACTTTCCTTTATGCTACAGGTTTAACACAAACTGCAAAACGTACCTCTTTAGAAGGACAAGTTCAGTATGCCTTTGACACACCCAACTTTTTAAATTCTAACTTTGTTGTTGGAACAGATTACCGCTATTCTTCACTCGACGGAGAAGGAACGGTTTACGGAAGATTTGAAGATCTTGATGACAACACGATCGTAGGAATCTATGGACAGGGAACCTCGAAATTAGGCGAAAAGTTAGATTTGACTTATGCCTTAAGAATGGACCGATTTAACTATGAAGGTTTAGATGACAAAACTGCTTTTGCTCCACGAGTTGCTATGGTGTATAAAGCCAGTCCAACAAGTACTTTTAGAGTCTCTTATAACCAATCTAGTTTTGTTCCTTCAGGACTTCAAATGTTTATTGACTTTCCAGTATCGGTTATCGCTCCTGGAATTCTTGATGTATGGTTAGCAGGACAAACACTATCACAAGGATTTGCTCCCGAAGGACAACAAGTCATTGACGTAAGTATCCCAGGGGTACCTGATCTTCCTGTTGGAACTCCAGGGCTTCCCTTAGGCGTTGCTTATGGCGCTGTTGCAGCACCGAGCATTTCGGGATATTATGCAGCATTACAAGGGACAGCTGCTGAGCCACTTCTTCCTGTACTTCAAAACTTTTTCAACACCTATGCTCCTTCAGCAACTGCGACAACAGGAACTTTGACTCCTTATAATATCTTTAATGGACAAACCATGAATAACTGGACGGCAACTCCAGAAGCAGAGATCGGAACATTGACTTCTTGGGAAGTTGGTTATAAAGGTTTATTGGGTAAGAAATTAGGAGTCGCATTAGATGTTTATACGTATGAAAGAAAAGGTTTTGATCAATTTACTGCAATTGGCCCAACCTATCGTTTAGATAATGCAAACGTTGCTGGTGATCTTGGAAACTTGGTAGCTGGTGACCTAGAAGCTTATTTAAGTCAAGCATTACCTGCGGCTTTAACCCCCTCAGTAACTGCTGGTGTAGAAGCAGAGTACACAGCGAATGGTATTCCAGAAGCTGTTTGGGGAACTGGAGCTCCAGCAGATGCTCTATTTCCTGGCTCTCCAGCCATCGCAGCTGTAGCTGATGTTGTTGCAGTTCAACTTCCGGGTATTGTAGCCGCTACCTCTGACCTATTGGTCGATGGTGCTAATGCTGCTTTCCAACAAGGAGGTGCAGGTTTTGATGCGCAAGCCTCTGCACTTTACTCCGTTTTTGGTGCAGTAGAATCTGACCGTGCTCCTAACGATGATGCAACACATATTGCTGCAGGATATAGACGATTTGGAAATGCAACAAGAAGCCACGTTGGAGCAGACCTTTCATTAGAATATTATGCAAATAACGACCTTACAATTTGGGGGAACGCTTCTTGGTTAAGTCAAAACGAATGGATTCCAGGTGAAGACAACGATGATGACCTTCCATTTACCTCTTATTTAAATGCACCGACATTTAAGTTCAGATTAGGAATGAACTATTTCCCTGTCCAAGGCTTAAGAGGAAGTATTTCTTTCCAACATGACGATGCTTTCTATACGAATCAAGGATTTTTCTCTGGAGTTACTCAGGAAAAAAACTTATTTGATATGAGTGTGGGATATAAGTTCAATGAAAGTCTTGCTATTGACTTAACAGGAACGAATGTCTTTGATCGTAAGTATCAAACCTATCCTAACTTCCCTTTGATTGGGAGAAGAATTATAGCAAAAGTGACCTATAAGTTCTAAGAAAATTTATCCTTAAAAAGGTAACCGTGAAAGCGGTTACCTTTTTTTTTACCCTTAATTGATGAAAACAGCACAAAAAATTACCTTGATTACTGGAGCAGCCAAGGGAATTGGGAGTGCAACCGCTTTGGCACTTTCTAAAATGAAAGGGTGTAAAGTCATTATTTCCGATGTTGACAAAACCGCATTGGAAACCACTATAGCCCTGATTTTAGAAGCTGGAGGCCGCCCTTTAGGAATACGATGGAGTTCCTATTTAAAAAAATTGATTGTGGCTGATGAGCAAAAAGGAATTCTTACTGTTTCCCTTGAAGACGAGGTAGCAGTCCTTTTTGCAAAACAAAATGGAGTTCCCTTTTATTTTTCTAACAACCTAGTAGCCACCCAAGATGGGTTTTTGTATTTTACCAATGCTTCTACCCGAATCAAAGATGAAGCTATTAAAAAAGAAACTTGGGGAAGTCATCCCTCTGGTCGCTTATTGCGTTACGATATCAAAACAAAGGGGTTGACAACCTTAGTTGAACCCCTCTATTTTGGTAATGGGGTAGGTCTTGCAACCGATGAAAGCTTTTTAACCATTGTAGCAACCCGTGCAGCAACCCTTAAAAAGTATTGGTTAAAAGGTCCTAAAAATGGACAAATTGAAACCACAATTACCTCGACCCATGAGCATAAGGGAGCTTTATGTATGGGGTTTAACCTCAATGGGGTCATTTTAAAATATACTATTAATCAAAATTTAAAATAATTATGTTTAGTTTAGAAGGACAAGTAGCTATTATTACCGGCGGTGCCCGAGGTATTGGAGAAGGAATTTGCCGTGTATTTTGTAAAGCAGGAGCCACCGTTGCCCTGTGGGATGTAATGGATTCTGGAGCTGAAACGGCAGCAACCATTTCGGCCGAAGGAGGTAATATTTT
This sequence comes from Flavobacteriaceae bacterium, assembly GCA_965662885.1. Lineage (GTDB taxonomy): Bacteria > Bacteroidota > Bacteroidia > Flavobacteriales > Flavobacteriaceae > CBFIJI01. The sequence continues at coordinate 4,849 of CBFIJI010000042.1, forward strand.
CTTTCAAAAAGTGGATATTACTGATGCGGAGTCGGTTAGTCAAGCCGTTGCACACCTTATGGAATCCCACGGGAAAATAGATATTTTAATCAATAATGCTGGAATCATTCGGGACCGTTCCTTCATGAAAATGTCACAAGAAGAATGGGACACCGTTCTTGACGTCAACCTTACGGGGATGTTTGTAACCACAAAGGCAGTTTTCCCCATAATGAAAGAAGCGGGCTATGGACGTATCATTTCTGCCTCCTCCATCAATGCCTATCAAGGGGCTTTTGGACAAGCGAACTATGTAACCACAAAAGCCGGTATTACTGGGTTTACCCGAGCCCTTTGCAAAGAAGGTGGAAAATATGGAATTACCGTAAATGCGGTTGCTCCCGGGTTTATCAAGTCGGAAATGTCCGATTCTATGCCTGAAGCAGTTATTAAGGCTGGAATTGCGATGATTCCAGTAGGAAGAATTGGAACGCCAGAGGATATGGGATATGCTTATTTATTCCTCGCCTCCAAAGAAGCCAGTTTTGTTAATGGAATTACCTTACATTCGAATGGAGGTGCAATGACCATGTAATTATGAAAGGAAGTACAAGAGCTTTATTTGAATTAAAAGGAAAGGTTGCTATAGTGACGGGTTCCAGTAAGGGTATAGGACTGGCTATCGCCAGAGCCTTAGCCGAATATGGAGCGAAAGTTGTTCTTAGTAGTCGATCCCAAGAAGCCGTTGATACTGCAGCAGCAGAACTTCAAGCGGAGGGTTATGAAGTGATGGCACAGGCTTGCCATGTGGGAGAGGCCCAACAACGCCAAACCTTAATTGAAAAAACAGTCGCTCATTTTGGCGCAGTTCATATTTTAGTAAATAATGCTGCAATAAATCCTGTTTACAGTACTCTTGATAAAATGGACAGTGGGGTATTTGACAAGATGTTTAATGTTAATGTCAAGGCGGCATTTGAATTGGCCAACTTGTGTTTTCCCCATATGAAGGAAAGTAATTACGGGTCAATCATTAATATTGCTTCAGTAGAAGGGTTAAAACCCAGTTATGGTTTGGGCGTTTACAGTATGACCAAATCAGCATTGATTATGCTTACCAAGACACAAGCCAAAGAATGGGGCAAACATGGAATTCGCTCCAATGCTATTTGTCCAGGCTTAATCAAAACCAAATTCAGTTCGGCTTTGTGGCAGAATGAAGCTCTTTTGGATCAAGTAACGAATCATTTACCGGCAGGACGGGTAGCAGCACCCATTGAGATGAGCGGCCTAGCTGTTTATCTTGCCTCTCCAGCGGCAAGTTATACTACTGGAGGAGTATATACCGCCGACGGAGGACATATGACAATTTAAAAATAGCACAATGGAACGAACACAAAAGCCTTACGCCACTCACTTAAAACACTTAGCCGATTTAGAACATTATGTGGGTAAAGAATTGGGACTTACAGACTGGCGTAAAATGACCCAAGAGCGCATCAATGATTTTGCTGAAGCCACAGAAGATTTTCACTGGATTCATCTAGATCAAGAACGTGCCGCTAAAGAGTCCCCCTATAAAACAACTATTGCACACGGCTTTTTGGTCTTGTCAATGGCATCAAAAATGACTTATGATACCTATTCGATTGGTGATGTCAATATGGGAGTCAATTACGGGCTGGATAAAGTTCGTTTTCCCAATGCAACTCGATCAGGAGCCCTTCTACGCGGACGAGTTTCTTTAATGGAATACGAAACAATTCCGGGAGGCGCCAAATATAAAGTCAGTGTTGTATTTGAATTAGAAGGACAAGAAAAGCCCGCTTGTGTGGCTGAATTTTTAGCAATCGCATATAATTAAAAACCTTATGGAAAAAGCAGTTTTATTCACTATCGAAGCTGGGGTAGCCACTATAACCCTGAATCGACCAGACCGCTACAATGCGGTCAATCAAGAGTTATCGGATGGGATTTCGGAAGCTCTAAAAAAATGTAAAGAAGACGCAAGCATTCGCGCTGTGGTCATGACGGGTGCTGGAAGAGGTTTTTGTGCAGGAGCAGACATGAGTGTTTTTGGAGGAGAAGTCACCGCAGAGCAAAGAAGTGACTTTATTATTGAACATTATAAGCCTCTTATGGAGCAGTTTTTTTCTTTAAAAAAACCCATCATTGGAGCCATCAATGGAACAGCTGCTGGAGTTGGTGCTGCCTTTGCCTTAGCCTGTGACTTTCGTGTGATGAGTAATCAAAGTGGTATTTTATATGCCTTTGTTAATATTGGTTTAGGTCCCGATGGCGGTGCCAGTTGGCTTTTGTCTCGACAAGTGGGCTACAGCAAAGCCTTGGAAATAGCCATAAGTGGCCAAAAAGTTACGGGCGAAGAATGTTTGCAGTTGGGATTGACCAACCGATTGGTAGCAGCAGATACTCTTTTGGAAGAAGCACAAACTTGGGCCAAAGCCTTGGCCAAGCGGCCTACACTAGCCATCGGTATTGCCAAAGCAGATATGTTTTACGCCATGGATAATAGCTTAAAGGATACCATCGAATTTGAAGCAAAGGAACAAATAGCTGCTTTTAAAAGTCATGATTTAAAAGAAGGGGTTAGCGCTTTTATCGAAAAGCGAAAAGCAAACTTTATTGGGGAATAGTAAAACTGAACACCATGGAATTTGAAGAAATTAAGAGTAAAATAAGGGTTTTTGTCCAAGAGGAATTGTTTACATTGGAGCCGTGGATACTCAATTGTTCGTGGGAAGAAAAACTTCCCAAGCTCGAGGAATTAAGACAAAAAGTCAAAGACTTGGGTTTGTGGCTACCTCAAATCTCTAAAGAATACGGCGGTTTAGGATTGACCAATACGCAACACGGTGAAGTGAGTGAAATTTTAGGCGCAAGTCCCTATGGCTTTTATTGCTTTAATTGTCAGGCTCCCGATGCAGGGAATATGGAAATTTTAATTGAATGTGGAACACCTGCCCAAAAGGAGGAATTTCTATACCCTCTTTTGGAAGGAAAAACACGTAGTTGTTTTGCCATGACAGAACCACATTATGCAGGGTCAAATCCAGTTAAAATGGGAACTCTTGCCACCAATGATGGGAAAAATTATATCATCAACGGACACAAATGGTTTACCTCTGGTTTTGATGGTGCAGCCTTTGCTATTGTGATGTTAGTGACCAACCCAGACAGTGAGAATCCGCATAAAAAAGCCAGCCAAATTATTGTGCCAACGGCTACGGAAGGCATCGAATTTGTTAGAAATATCTCCATCATGGGCCATGCCGGAGGGGGCTGGGAAAGCCATGCAGAGATTAAATTCCACAACGTAAAAGTACCCTTAACAAATGTTTTAGGGGCTGATGGTGAAGGCTTTACCATTGCACAAAAACGATTGGGCCCTGGACGTATTCACCACTGTATGCGATGGATTGGAATGTGTGAACGCTCTTTTGACATGATGTGTCAACGGGCCTCGGAAAGAGAAATTGCAGCGGGTGTCATGTTGGGAGAAAAGCAAATGATCCAAAATTGGATTGCCGAATGTAGGGCAGAAATTAATGCTGCTCGTCTTTTGGTTCAAGATGCTGCACATAAGATTGATACACAGGGGGCATACAAAACCCGTTCAGAAATCTCCATCATCAAATTTTATTGTGCGCAAGTCCTTCAAAAAGTGGTGGACTGTGCCATTCAGGTTCATGGGGCTAAAGGGGTGACCGACGATACCATTTTGGCGGCGTACTATCGTCATGAGCGTGCTGCACGAATTTATGATGGGGCTGATGAAGTACATAAAAGCCGATTGGCAAGAAGCATCTTAAAAGGATACAAATAAGCAGTCGGTAACCCTATCCTTAAATTGGATGGGATATAAATAAGAAAAATGGGAACAATAAAAAGAGATAAAGCAGCGGCAATCCGACATGGTCAGTCCCTCGAAAAAGAGAAGCTAGAGGCTTATTTGCGATCGGAATGGGGAGTTCCCCATGCTGATTTGGAAATTCTACAATTTCCTTCCGGTTATTCCAACTTGACCTATCTGCTTCGTTTTGATGGAAAAGAATATGTTTTAAGGCGTCCTCCTCACGGAGCTAAGATCAAATCTGGTCATGATATGGGGAGAGAATTTACCATTCTTAGTTGTCTAAGTAAGGGATTTGATAAAGTACCTAAGCCGTATTTATATTCTCAAAATGAAAGCCTTATCGGTGCTCCATTTTATATTATGGAACGTGTCAATGGGGTAATTTTAAGAAGTTCAATGTCCCGTGAGGCATTACCAAAAGCTGTTGAAATGCGGTTAATTGCTCAAAACTTTTTAGCAAGTTTTACAGAAATTCATCAATTGGACTTTAAGGCTTTAGGTTTAGGAGATTTGGGTAGGCCAGAAGGGTATACCATGCGTCAAGTACAGGGCTGGACAAAACGATATCTCGCTTCAAAAACCCATGAATTAGACGCCATGGAATCCGCTTATAACTGGTTGAATAAACATATTCCCGACAGTGATAATGCGGCCTTGATTCACAATGACTTCAAATATGATAATTTAATTTTAAGTGCTGACCAGCAATACAATGTCAAGGCTGTTTTGGACTGGGAGATGGCCACTTTGGGTGATCCATTAATGGATCTAGGCACTACTCTAGGCTATTGGGTCCAAGACAGTGATCCGGACTTTGTAAAAGCAAATCAACTCAATCTAACCACCCTAGCTGGAAACCCTCAACGTAGTGAATTATTACGTTGGTATGAGAAACAAAATGCCATAGACACGAGTAATATTGTATTTTATTATGCTTTTGGGCTGTTTAAAATTGCGGTGATTGTACAGCAAATTTATTACCGTTACCAGCAAGGGTTTTCAACAGATAAGCGTTTTAAAGAGTTGCATAAGGTGGTGAAGATATATGGAATTATGGCCCATCAAGCCATTCAAAAAAAAGATATAGAAAATTTATTTTAAACGTTTAAAAAACAGGACAATGGAGACGAAAACAAACATAAGCTTGGGCGATTTTAGAACAGAGACCCGAGCATGGCTGGAAGCCAATTGCCCAGAGAGTATGCGTGGCCCAGTTAAAGATGATATGCACTATTTTTGGGGCGGACGAAAGCAAAGCTTTAGATCGGAAGATCAAAAGCTATGGTTTGAACGGATGTTGGAAAAAGGATGGACCGTGCCTTATTGGGATAAAAAATATGGGGGTGGTGGTTTGACAGTCGAGGAAAATAATATTCTAACCCAAGAAATGGTGCGTTTGGGCTGTCATAAACCCCTGATCAGTTTTGGAATTTCCATGTTAGGACCAGCGCTTTTAAAATTTGCTTCTGAGGAACAAAAAATGCGTTTTTTACCAGAAATCGTTCAAGGAAAAGTGTGGTGGTGTCAAGGTTACAGTGAACCCAATGCGGGGAGTGATTTGGCCAGCCTCCAAACAAAAGCGGAAGACAAAGGGGACTATTATGAAGTGACAGGATCAAAAGTTTGGACTTCTTATGCGGATAAAGCCGATTGGATTTTTTGTTTGGTTCGTACCGATTTTGAATCGAGTAAGCACAATGGAATTAGCTTTTTGTTGATTGATATGGCAGCAGAAGGTGTCAGTACCCGTCCAATCAAATTAATTAGTGGGAAGTCTCCCTTTTGTGAAACCTTTTTGGACGGGGTAAAAGTGCCTAAAGAGAACCTGATTGGAACCCTCAATGAGGGCTGGACCATCGCAAAGTATTTATTGACCCATGAACGTCAAATGATTGGCGGGGTTGGAGAGACTGGAGTTAAAAAGTTGCTACATGAAGTGGCAAAAGAACATCTTCCCCTAAAGGAGGGGGTCCTAAAAGATGGACTATTAAGATCAGAAATCGCTGCTTTTGAAATGGATGAGTCTATTTTTGATTTGACTATTCAACGGATTATGGACGAAGCCAAGACTGGAAATAACCCAGGGGCGCTATCTTCTTTCTTTAAGTATTACGGAACAGAATTAAACGTCAAAAGACAAGAATTGATGATGGCCGTTACGGGCTCAAAAGGCTTGGTTTGGGAAAAAAATGAAAAAACGGATGGAGATCTTGCCCGAAAGTTTTGCCGTTCAAAGGGGAATACCATCGAAGGGGGAACTTCTGAAGTTCAATTAAACATTATTTCAAAACGAATATTGGGCTTGCCCTCTTAAATCAAACGTATGGCACTTATTCTAACAGAAGAACAAAAAATGCTAAAAGATTCAGCTGCTGAATTGTTTTTAGCCAAAGCTCCAGTAGCGCAAATGCGTCATCTTCGCGATGAAGGCTATCTTCCTTTTGATGCGGAATTGTGGGAAGAAATGGTGGCCATGGGTTGGACTGCCTTAACCATTCCAGAAGCCTATAATGGCTTGGATTTTGGCTATGTTGGTCTAGGTCAAATCCTTCAGGAAGGTGGAAAAACCTTGTCCAAATCGCCACTGATTTCCTCTATTTTATTTGCGGCAACAGCTTTAAACGCCAGCGACAATGAGCACTTAAAAGCACAATGGCTACCTCAATTAATGAACGGAACGACTCAAATGGCCTTAGCGGTTGATGAACAGTCGTATTTTGACCCAGAGCGCATCAACACGACTGCTACAAAATCTGGAGAAAACTATCTCCTTAATGGCAAGAAAATGTTTGTTATTGATGGGACAACTGCGGATCATTTTATTGTGGTCGTTAAGATGGAAGACGGAACTTTGGGTTGGTTTTTAGTGTCCGCTGCTACCGAAGGCATTGATCTTCACAAAAACATATTGATGGACGCTAGTGTGTCAGCCGATGTTATTTTTAATAATGTTTCTGTACCAGCGGAACAGCAACTTAACGTGACCCTTACTGGGGAAGCTCTTTTTAAACAGGTCTTGGACATTGCTTATGCAGGTTTATCTGCAGAAATGTTGGGGCTTATTGAACAAGCTTTTGATCTGACCGTTCAATACCTTAAGGAGCGAGAGCAGTTTGGGGTGGTTATTGGAACCTATCAAGGACTTCAACACCGTGCGGCAAAAATGTTTGGGGAAATCGAATTGTGTAAATCCATTGTTTTAAAAGCCTTACAAGCTGTTGACACACAGGATGAACATGTATCAAAATACGCCAGCCTTGCCAAAGCCAAATTGGGAGCGACCATCAAATTGGTAACCAATGAAGCCATACAAATGCATGGTGGAATTGGGGTTACCGACGATGCGGATATTGGATTTTATCTAAAACGTGCGCGTGTTTTACAGCAACTTTTTGGAGATTACCACTTTCATTTGGACGTCCTATCCCGCCAAAAAGGCTATTAAAAAGGAAGTCTCCTCCCTTTTAGAATCTCTTTAAACGACTTCCCGTTAAAAAAACAAAAAACAAGTGTCTTTTTTAATGCGAACCCGTATATTTGCAAGCTGAAAACACACACTAAAAATATTATTATTTAACTCTATATAATGGCAAATTCTACTGGTAAAGTTTCTCAAATTATAGGCCCGGTTGTTGACGTTGAATTTTCAGGCGAAAACAATCCACTTCCAAAAATTTATGATTCATTAGAAATCACAAAGGAGGACGGATCACTTTTAGTATTAGAAGTTCAATCACACACTGGTGAAGACACGGTACGAACCATTTCGATGGACTCTACCGACGGTTTGAGTCGGGGTACAACAGCAACGGCGACAGGGAGTCCTATTAAAATGCCCATTGGTGACAATGTGTATGGACGTCTTTTTAACGTAATTGGTGATGCTATTGACGGAATGGAAAACCTTCCAAAAACTGCAGAAAACGGTTTATCTATTCACAGAGAAGCTCCTGCCTTTGAAGATCTTTCCACTTCCACGGAAGTTTTATTTACCGGGATTAAAGTCATTGACCTTATTGAGCCTTATGCCAAAGGAGGAAAAATTGGTTTATTTGGAGGTGCTGGTGTAGGAAAAACAGTATTGATTCAGGAATTGATTAACAACATTGCCAAAGGTCACGGAGGCTTATCTGTATTTGCTGGTGTTGGAGAACGTACTCGTGAAGGGAATGATTTACTTCGTGAGATGTTGGAATCTGGAATTATAAAATATGGGGATGACTTTATTCACTCTATGGAAGAAGGTGGATGGGATTTGACTAAAGTGGATAAAGAAGCCATGAAAGAATCCAAAGCAACCTTTGTTTTTGGACAGATGAATGAGCCTCCAGGAGCACGTGCACGTGTGGCACTTTCTGGGTTAACCATTGCTGAATATTTTAGAGATGGTGCTGGAGACGGACAAGGAAAAGACGTTTTGTTCTTTGTGGATAATATTTTCCGATTTACTCAAGCAGGTTCAGAAGTATCTGCCCTTTTGGGACGTATGCCTTCTGCCGTAGGATACCAGCCTACTTTGGCCACAGAAATGGGTGCCATGCAAGAGCGAATTACTTCAACGAAAAAAGGATCGATTACTTCCGTTCAAGCGGTTTATGTTCCTGCGGATGATTTAACGGATCCCGCTCCTGCTACAACCTTTGCTCACTTAGATGCTACGACCGTACTTTCTCGTAAAATTGCTGAATTGGGAATTTATCCTGCTGTAGATCCTTTGGACTCTACCTCGCGAATTTTAAGTGCTGATATCCTTGGGGATGATCACTACGGTTGTGCGCAACGGGTAAAAGAGTTATTACAACGCTACAAAGAATTACAAGATATTATCGCCATCTTAGGGATGGAAGAACTTTCAGAAGAAGACAAATTGGCTGTGACGCGTGCGCGTCGGGTTCAACGTTTTCTTTCTCAGCCTTTCCATGTGGCTGAGCAGTTTACTGGAATTCCTGGAGTTTTGGTTGATATCAAAGAAACCATCAAAGGGTTTAATATGATCATGGATGGGGAATTGGATCACTTACCAGAAGCGGCCTTTAACCTTAAAGGAAGCATTGAGGAAGCTATTGAGGCTGGTGAAAAAATGTTAGCAGAAGTATAAGTATGAATCTAGAAATTGTTTCTCCCGAAGCCACTTTGTTTCGTGGCCCTATTGAAAGCATTACTGTTCCCGGAACTTCTGGTTCTTTTCAGGTGTTAAACAATCATGCACCGATTGTTTCTACCCTAGAAGCTGGAACGGTTAGCATTAGCGGAAACCTTACAATAGATGAAGATGTTGCTCATAAATTTCAAAAAGGGGAGGGTGATGTTACCCTATTTGAAATCAGCTCCGGTACTTTGGAAATGCGTGACAATAATGTTATTCTACTTGCTGATTAGGTTTCTTTAAGTAGCTGTCATAAGCGACCACTTTATTCCCTTATTTTTTTATGAGAAAATTTTTTCTCTTCTACAGTTTTATCTTTTCCTGCTATACTATTGTTGCTCAGATTCAAGACACTTTAGGGACACAACTTCAAGAGGTTGTTGTCGAATCTGGACGGATTGATTTACCGCTTTCTCAAAATTCACGAGCGCTTCAAATCATCAGTGCTTCTACCATTAAAAATAGTGGACTGAATTCTGTTGCTGAATTGTTGCAAAACTATGCGGGTGTTGATATTCGTCAACGGGGGGTTGCCGGAATGCAAGCTGACCTCTATATACGAGGGGGAAGCTTTGACCAAACCCTTTTACTTATCGATGGAATTAAAGTAGAAGATTCCCAAACAGGACATCATACATTGAATTTTGCCTTAGCCGTTGAAGTTATTGAACGGATTGAAATTATTAAAGGTCCTGCTGCCCGAATTTTTGGGCAAAATGCGTTTACAGGAGCAGTCAATATTGTGACTAAAAAAAGACTTGATAATACGGCGGTTCTCGGTCTGCAAACAGGGTCTTACGAACAAGTACGTGCTCAAGCTACCGTGGGAACTTCCACGATTAAAAACTCTGTTATCGCCCACTATTCCAATCACAGTTCTTCAGGCTATCGCTACAATACGGATTTTAAAAATCAGAACAGCTTTGTTAAAGCCCAATTTGGAAATGATAAAAAGGCACCCTTGGAATTGATCGGTAGTTTTTCTACACGAGATTTTGGGGCCAACGGCTTTTATGCCAGCCCCGAAGCAACTGATCAATACGAGGCCACACAAGCGAGTTTATTGGCTCTTTCTACCCAATATAAAGGAACGAACTGGAAATTGACCCCTCGATTGTATTGGCGGCGAAATCAAGACGAATATATTTATATCCGAAATAACCCTTCCATCTATCGAAATTTACACCTTACTCATAAAGTAGGTTTGGCTACCGACGCTTCTATCAGTTCTAAACTGGGAATTACTGGCTTAGGGGTGGACCTCGCTCGGGTAAGTATTGCTAGTAACAATTTGGGGAATCGTCAACGGTTTATGGCCACCCTTTTTGCGGAACATCGTTTTTATTTAAAGGACAATACCATCGACATTACTCCTGGAGTTGCTGTCAATTATTACAGTGATTTTAAATGGCATGCCTTCCCCGGGATTGACTTGGGGATTCAGTTAAGTGATCGCTGGCGCGCCTTTGGGAATATCGGGTACACCTACCGTATCCCAACCTATACGGATTTATATTATAGCGACCGTACCACCATTGGAAATGCAGCTCTCCAACCGGAGGAAGCTCTTGCTCAAGAGGTGGGGTTTCGCTATCAGCAACCGAAGGTCACCACTTCTTTGGTTCTTTTTAATCGAAAGGCGCAAAATTTAATCGACTATGTAAAGGCAACGGAAGATGCCCTATGGGAAGCGACCAACATCCGCGAATTGATCACACAAGGAATCGAATGGGAAATCAATTACCGCTATCAATTGGGAAAACGCCCTCAAAGCCTTCGCCTGAGTTATACTTATCTAAATGATAAGGTACACGATATAGCCAGTACTTTTTCCCGTTATAGCATCAATTCTTTTCGACATCATTTTACAGGAATACTCCAAGGGAAAATGGCTAAAAACCTAAGCCATAGCCTCCGTTATAAACTAGGACAACGTCCGTTATCAGCGGCCTATCATGTGGTCGATTTTAGCCTCCAATGGGAGTTGGGCGCAATGCAATGGTCTTTGTCTGCCAACAATATTTTTAACGCTTCTTATAGCGAAACCAATTTAGTACCCATGCCTAAAGGCAATGGTATGGTGGGGGTACTGTACCGATTGCACTGATATTTCCGCTACTAAATAGGGAGTAGGCTTTCCCCAATACTACTATATTTATAGTAAGCATAATTTTTAACTACTTGTTTTACAGTACTTTAATCCCAAATTAATCAAGGTTTTTATGATAAAATTATTATCTTTAAATACCCTATTAAGAAAATATACGAGTTGAACACAATATTGCCCCGAAAATGACATTAGACAAATTACTGATTGAATTTTATAAAGAAAATGGAATTCCTGAAGATGGTTGAATTTATAAGGATACTTTTGAAATAAAGGTATTGGGAATTAATTTAAAACTTCCTAATCCTAAATTCAGAAAAGACGTTATACA
>CBFIJI010000043.1:0-16157 GCA_965662885.1 Flavobacteriaceae bacterium
AATGGGGTGTAGATACACGTATAAACAAAGATGGAAAAAGCAGCAAAAAAAGTGGTCTTTACATTGATTTGATAGAGCATTAACAACCCAAAAACAGCAAGCACAGTTGCAATTGATAGTGCTACAACCTCTGACATTCTTCCTGAAGGTAGCGGACGATTCTGTGTTCGTAACATAAGTCCATCCTGCTCTTTTTCAATCCATTGGTTGAAAGCATTGGAGGCTCCAACAATGGCAAAACCCCCAACAAGTAAAAACATTAAGCGATCGAATTGAATACTTTCTACGGCTAAAAGGTAACCAGCTAATGATGAAAAAACAACACTAAAGGCGAGTCTTAATTTGGTTAACTGAGCGATATCACTCATCAACTGCTGAACATTAAATGAGGTGGTTGTATCGGTATGTTGCATCATGCTTCATCAATCATGAGCAAATATAGTTTAGAAAAAACCAAACTACAACCTTTAGATTCATAAAGTAGATAAGATAAAAGTAGACGTAACTTATGTTTACCTTTTTATTTACTGTAGTCGGAACGTAATTGGAATACTAAAGGGTACACGCACTGGACGTCCACGTTGTTTTCCAGGGGTCATTTTAGGTAAACGACCAATAATTCGTTGGGCCTCTTTTTCTAAATTTTTGTCAGGTCCACGCATTCTAATGTTGGTAATACTTCCATCTTTAGCAATTATGAAATTTACATACACACGTCCTTGAATTCCCATTTCCTGTGCAATTTCAGGGTAACGGAAGTTTTTCTTAATGTGTTTATTCATCTGCTGTTGAAAACAATTTCTTCGCTCTGATTTAGCAACTTTTTCACAACCCGGAAAAATAGGAACATCTTCAATAACAGCAAAAGGCACATCTACATCGAGGTCTTCTTCCTCAATTTCCACATCCTCAACCTCAATGACTTCATCTTCATCGGTTTCCGTTGATTCAATAACTGTTTCTTCGACTTCTTCTTCGTCTTCAACAATTTCAATCACTTCAGGGGCTACTGGAGGTGGTGGAGGTGGTGGAGGTGGTGTTTTTATTTGTTCGGTAATCGGAATTTCTTCTTCATCTTCGTCATCAACATTTAAAGCTTCATAATCGTATAAACTTTTATCGTATGATTTCCATTCTATGGCTTGCCATACTACGAAAAGAATAAATGAAAGACCGATCACAAAATATAAACTGCTGTTTTTTGTTAAGTCAACTTTTGGATTTTTTTTGGGCTTCATAATTTCACGGTATTTGGGGTTGGACACCGAAAGTTATGAAAAAAAATGGAATGATTTGTTTACAAAAAAAAAGTCCCAAGACAAAAATGTCTCAGGACTTAAATAATGTATAGCATTTTGACTATTGAAGTCGGAACGTAATTGGAATACTAAAAGGGACACGAACTGCGCGACCACGTTGTTTTCCTGGTGTCATTCTAGGCAAACGACCAATAATTCGTTGTGCTTCCTTTTCTAAATTTTTATCGGGTCCACGCATTCTAATATTGGTTATGTTTCCATCTTTAGCAATCATGAAATTAACATAAACACGTCCTTGAATTCCCATTTCCTGTGCAATTTCAGGGTAACGGAAGTTTTTCCTAATGTGTTTGTTCATCTGCTCTTGAAAACAAGCTCTGCGTTCAGATTTTTTGACTTTTTCACAACCTGGGAAAATTGGCACATCCTCAATAACCGCAAAAGGAACATCAACATCAAAGTCTTCTTCCTCAATTTCCACATCCTCTACCTCAATGACTTCATCTTCATCTGTTTCCGTTGATTCAATCACCGTTTCTTCAACTTCTTCTTCGTCTTCAACAATTTCGATGACTTCGGGAGCTGGCGGTGGCGGTGGTGGCGGTGGTGGTGTTTTTATTTGCTCAGTAATCGGAATTTCTTCTTCATCTTCGTCATCAACATTTAAAGCTTCATAACCATATAAGCTTTTATCATATGTTTTCCATTCTATGGCTTGCCATGTTACGAAAAGAATAAAAGAGAGTCCTATAACAAAATACAAACTGCTGTTTGTTGTTAAATCTACTTTAGGATTTTTTTTGGGTTGCATGTGTAAAAATATTAGTGTTGCTAAACTATAAAAAAAATATATAACAAACCATAAAATTATTCTTTAGGAATCAGAATAAATTTCTTCATGATTAAATAGGCACATAAAGCTCCCAAAGCATTCGCCATCAGATCTAAAAACTCAAAAGACCTTTTAAACATGGGTATTAGCTGTAAAAACTCAAGGGATGTTCCTAAAATTAATGAAAATATCAAAGCCTTTAGGCAGGTTGACTTTACTTTAAAATAATTATTTAATACCCAACAATAACTGAACATGACAATAAAATAGCTTATAAAGTGATGTAACTTGTCTTGTCCTTCAAACGCGACATCATTTCCAGGGGTTGGAGATTTTAAACTAAAATAAGAAACAGAAATTGTTATAAGTATGGCTAAAACTAGAGGTAAATACTTACGCTCCAATAAGTGTTGAATAGGCTTTTGCATCCAGAAGTTTTTCAATTGATTTAGGGTTATCTATTTTCACTTTGATCATCCATCCTTCACCATATGGATCTTCATTAACCAATTCTGGACTCGCTTCAAGCGAAGTATTAAATTCAATAATCTCACCAGTAATTGGCATAAAGAGATCAGAAACAGTTTTTACAGCTTCTACGGTTCCAAAAACCTGCTCCTCTTCGATTGAATCTCCAAGTGTTTCTATTTCCACATAAACAATATCTCCCAACTCGCCTTGTGCAAAGTCAGTGATGCCAATGGTTGCAATATCACCCTCTAAATGAATCCACTCGTGTTCTTTGGTATATTTTAAATCTGATGGTACCATTATACTTTTATTTTAAAACACAAATGTAACAGATTTTCAAACGAAAAAACAGTCTAGTTTCCAAAATTATACCTTATTGTAAATCCAGAGCGAATGCTTGTTTGTGGAAAGGCTGTTGAGACTGCAAATTCTGAAAAATTATGATCATAAAAGAAAGAACTCGTAAGGTTTTTTGAGAGTGCATAATCTGCAGTAAATTTGATGGACATTAATTCCTGGCCTGCTGTAACTTGGTTGTTGTCATATTCCAAATTCCGTAATACGGTGATGTTATTTCGATAGGAAACATCCGCTTTTAGGTTTAAATCTCCTTTTAGAGTAACACTCTTTCTACCAAAATTTGTTTTAAAACGAAGGTCTTTTAGGCGATAGCCTAACCCCAAAATAAATTCATCACCATTGGATTGCGTAAGTAAATTATTATCTAAACTGAGCGATAATTGTCTCTCCGTTCGCATTTCGGCCAATATTTTAATGCTGTTTTTAAATTCAACATCCAAACGAATCAAAGGGTTAAATTGTTCAATTAAATTAAAGTTAGAAAATAAGCGGTAGGGAATAATATCACCAAGATTATCTACTTGATAGGGGTTATTAATATCAAAGTCAAAGTTGGATTGAAAGTTGTTAATCGTAAAGCTGGAACGATAACCATGTGTTATTGAAAACCGATTAAAAATCTTTTTTATGGGTTTAAGTCCCATTAGTCCCGTAAACTTTAAGTTCCAATTGGGAAGTGGTGTGGTTCTAACTGGATTTAAATTCATGGTCCTAGGGTTTACCCCAGTAAAAGCGGCTAAAAAAGCATTAACCAAAACTTGTTGTTGGTTTTTTCCAAATCCTTTAGGAAATCCATCTTGATCCACATCTGACGGATCAATACCATTGGTTTCGGCCAGTCGCTCAGCTATGGGATACCGGTACGCTATAAATTTTTCAAAATTAGGATTTTCTCCACCAACCCCTGTTTTAAATGCTGTCTTGATCATCATTGTTGAGATCGAATAATTCCCATAAACATTGGTATTTAATGGGGTATATAAATTCCCTTGTACAGAAAAGTTTTCATTTTTATTCCGAGAGAATGTTCGGTCTAAATTGAGGTCAATTATTAGACTTTTAGAGGGAGCTAGCTGTGCCACTACCTTAAGATTATTGTTGTGAACTTGTGTTAAGGGCTGATTAAAATTAGGAAAATTGGTTAACCATCCTTGTCGCGCTGCTTCATAGCGAATATCGGCTTGACTTCCAAATGTAAATCCAAGGCTGGGTTGCATTCCCCCTGCAAAACCAACGGAAGGAAGATAGCCTGGCAGCACCGTTCCATTGTTTTCGGAATAACTGACTTGAATGCGTTTCATGGAAGAAAGAATATTGACCATAGTGGTCAAACTCTTTTTCAGAAATTTACTTTTGGATTTAGTTGTGGAATCTTTTTTACTTTCCGAAGTAGTCCTTCGTGGAAAACCTCTTCTCTTGGATTTTAAACCAAAAATAGAATAGAGTTTATCAAAAGAGACTGATGCATTCAACGTTTGCGTATTGGCATTTTGGATTGTATTAACAATCCCAAGAGGAATACCCTCTTCACTTTGAACATTGGCCATGGCTAGAGAACCGCGCTGCCAATTAAAATCTCCTGTGTAATTATAGGTTGCATCGATAAAACTCAAAATTGGAATAAATCGAAAAGGCAGCTTATAGTTTAAGGAAAGAGACTGAAAATGTCGGTTTGTTTCTCCAGTGTTCCAAATATCTTCCCAAACTCCTCTTCCTTGCACCTGACTATTGACCCCCAAATCTTCCTCTGAAAAGTGCTCTTTTCTGATAATATTATTGGTGGAGGATGTAAAGTTTAAACGAAGGGAACGTGTTAGGTTATGATTGATAGAATACGTCCAATCAAACAAAAAGTTTTGCTGTTCTAGTTCCGGTAGCGCAAGTTGTTGGGATGCTTCTACCCCTTCTAAATAAACCTCTCGAAAGCGTTGACTATTAAAGACCCTATTGATTTTGGAACTTATTTGGATTGAATTAGGCATTAAATTAAAGTTGAGTTCCTTAAGCCATTGAAGGTATTTAGCTTTGCTTATTGTTTTGGATTTTTTAAAAGGGTTCACCTCTACTGGTTTAAAAGAATGACTATAATTTCCTCCAAGGAGTAAATTTGTTTCTTGGCGTCGTTCAATTTCATAATCTTGATGATACAATTCGTTAAACGCATAGGAAAAATCAAAGTTTTCTGGGCTATAAAACCGAGATTCATTTCCTGAAAGTTTATTTTTTCGAACCCCAATTAGACTGATACTTTTTCTTTTAGTATAATCAATTGCCTGTGATCGGATGGAATCTCGTTGTGATTTTCGGCTTGCTGTAGTTAAGCGGTCTTTTAGTCGAAGGTCTTGGTAAAAAGGATCATATTCTGGGGTTATGGTTGTTTCCCCCACCGAAAAGTTCAATGGAATTTGAAGTCCCCAATTTTTTGGTGCCAATTGTCCAACGTTAATATTGGAGACCACATCATATTGGATCATTTCTTCACGACTTCGCTGATTTGGATTGTCATCAATAGCGCCAAACCCAATGGTTGAATAACGTCCTGACGCTGAGAATGTAGCAAAATCTGCAATATTTGCATCCATTGCAGCAATTGCAGACCATCCTCCCTGATTGTCAATACCTGCAATTCGAAGTTCATTAAACCAAACTTCCCCACATAATGCGTCACCCATTTGAACAGAGGGGTTTTTTAAACCAATCATCAAGGTTTTAATTGCCCCTAAAGAGGGGTTTCCTTTGATTGATAGTTTGTATTTTTTTGCTCCGGGCAGACTACTGATCGGGGTAAATTCATCAATAGGATTGAGTTCCTCATCAAAATAGTTGACCCTGCCAAGCGCAATCTGATTCAAAGCCAAGGCTTTTATTTTAGAAAAAAGCTCCAAGGGAATATCTATCTCATTTGAATCGGGCTGCCAAACTTCATCAGCTGACAAACGATTGGCGGTGTTCTCAATATACTCCGTGGGCTTTAATGGAATTTCTACTTGATAGTAATTGTCTTGATAATCAGTTCCTAAACGGATAAAAGCAACCATACGACGGTCAAATTCTTCACTTGCACCTTCTCCAGGAAGCGGAAGATTTCCGGGGGTGGACTCCGCATGTAAAAACATTTTGATTCTACTATACTGACGCATGTCCAGATCTACACCTTTGTAAATTCCTCTTGAATCCATCGGTTGTAATTCACAAATTCGAAAAGAAAGGGATTGTTCATTTTGACGGACAATCGTATTGTTATTGTTTAACTGTTCTCTTTCAATACCAGGAGGGAGCACATAATTAATAGGAATTCTACTTTCATTTTCTAAAACATTTACTGTGCTAATATCGACAGTCGTATTGGAATTGGGAAGAATGTCTTCATTGAGTTCTTTGTTGTAACGTCTCCAATCCCCACGAACCAAGTCCAGAGTTCCAAATCGGAAAACAACAGGGACATCGAAACCATTCAAGAGTAACCGCATAAAACGAACAGAACGCAAGTCTTCAATTGCATTTACAGCATTGAAGTAAGGTTCGAAGGTGGTTCCTTGATAGTAGTTTTTTTGAATTGGAATTTTAAATTGAATCCATCGAGTAGTAATTTCGTCGCCATTGGGAGTTTGTACTTTTACATTTTCACGAACATCCGTTACAAAGGGATGATTGCCAATGGTCATATTTTTTGCAATGGGTACTCGGTATTCAAAATAACTATTAATGGTATTCATACTTTGATCACGGTTGATATCTTCCGTATCAGGTTCTGTAGTATTTCCTCGATCTGTATCTGAAAAAGCAATTGGAGCATTTCCATCAGTTCCATTATAATTTTTGTAGCGATCTAAAACCCCTCCTTCTGCGGCAACAAAATATTGATAATTGTCTCCCGCTGGGTCATTTTCCGGTCCATTTATATAAAGTAATCTTTCCTCCTCATCGGATAAACCGTCCAATCCAACATCTTGAAGAATGCGATCTTCAGCAATTGTATTGAAGGCATACAGTAAGGATTGAGAAGCAGGAACTTTTCCCCATGGTGTGGAATAGGTCGGGTTTGAAAGGGTGGCCCCTGGAAGTCCGTTTTCAAATTGTTTACGACCATCTTGAAGGATATCTTCCGAAATATTTCCCAAATGAAATTCCAAGGATCCTAGGTCTTGATTAGCGGTCTCCAAGTCCGAAAAAGTATCCAACAACCAAAATTCAATGAATTCAACATTTGATTGCTCAAAATTGGTTGACGTGATTGGACGCATA
Organism: Flavobacteriaceae bacterium; assembly: GCA_965662885.1. Lineage (GTDB taxonomy): Bacteria > Bacteroidota > Bacteroidia > Flavobacteriales > Flavobacteriaceae > CBFIJI01. The sequence continues at coordinate 7,168 of CBFIJI010000043.1, forward strand.
ATCCCCGCCCAATTATTTTTTTTGTTGGATAAAAATTGAGTTTGGAGGGCATTATTGTAGGCTCCTTTTTCTTCTGGATAATAGGCTAAATCGAGGGTAGTTTGAATGGTTGTTGTTCCTAGAACCAAATCTTGTTCAGGAAATATTTCATTGATAAAAACACGTCTTGTCGTGTTTAAAGAAATGTCATCATTATTGATTCCACTAGGGCGTTGATTGGTATAGAAAATAGGGTCGATGGAGTACCATGCTAATTTAGTACGCCCATAACCAATATCAAGAGATTGTCCATTTAAATCAATTCCTTCTTTCACTGGAACACTCGAGAGTTTCCATGCTGAAAAGCCTTTGACATCAATATTAGTTTGTGCTCCTTCAAAATCATCGATATATACATTGGACTCCCCATTCAACTGCGTATTTCTTGGATTCCCAGCAATCAATGATGCCACCTCCCCCCGAAAAGAAAGGTTAGAAGGGACATCTGTTTCTACTGTTGGCAACTTATTGACCAATCGGGTAAGAAAAGGTATTTCCGTTGAAAAATTGGTGTTAAAGCCAATCATAGTATTGTTGACCGGTTCTGTTCCGTAATTCGCTTTTTGTGTTAAGGAATTCTCACTAAGATTTAATAATGTTCCTCCAAAAACTAAATTTTCATTAAATTGATGAAGAACATTGATTCCTGAAAAACGTTTGTTTTGTTGGTTAAAAAAGGAATTGTTTTCTACAGAAATATCTATTGGAATATTGGAGGCCTTTAAAGCTTCATCTAAAATTTTTACACGTCCAATATCATAATTAACGGTATAGTCAAGTCCTTCTTGAAGAACACGACCACCAGCAGAAACTCGAACAGATCCTCTAGGAACATTAAAAGCACCTATTGGAATACCATCCCCTCCCTCCGATGTATAGCGACCCTTCAACTGGAATTTGTTTTTTTCTGTGGCTTCTAATGTACCTGCTTTTGTAAGAGCATACATTTCGTTGAAAACATATTTTTTCTGATTTTTGTTATAGGTAGAAACGATATCATAGTCTTCATTAGCAGAGGACGGGTCTTTTAAAAGTTCAAAAAGAAATTCTCCAAATGGTTCCACTTTAGGGAAAATAATACGCCCATATTGAGGGTCAATGGTAATTCCTTCGATATAATCAAAAAAGCCATCTCCACGAGGTTCTGGATCTTGATAAATATTTAAACGATCTAAGCCGAAGGTGTTTAAAAGAATTTGCTTTTCGAGGTTTTCGGGCCAAATATTTTGATCGACCGGCGAAATATAGTTGATTGGTGATGGATCAGAATAAAGAATATTCATTCTAAAATCTTCTTGTGCTAACTGGTAGGCTCCGGTATTATAGATGTTTTTCATCATCAAATCCCAAATTGGCTGACGGATATCAGTCAAACTACTTTTCAGCATTTTTACAATCAAACTGTTATTCTGTAAAACACCTGTTTGTTGGTCTTCATCGAAAGATACAGTTGTACCAGGAACATCTCCGTTAGCAAATTCACCAACTTGATAAACATTCCCTAGATACGTAAATTGGAATGCAACCCCTAGGATTTCATCATTACTCAATCGTTGATTTAATGAAATATATCCAAGTTGGGGATGCAGGCGATATTCATCCTGATTTAACTTACGTGCACTTTCAAGAACGGCGTAGTCGCGTCCTTCCGTGACTTTATTACTGAGGGTTCCAAAGCCACTTTTAACACTTGCAATGTCTCGAATATTTTCTGTCAGTAGTCCACCTCGGCCTATGGCATAGGGATCTAAGCGGTTTACTTCATTATCTGGAGGGGAAGATGGAGCACTTCCATTAAAAAAGCTAGTGTCAAAAGCATCCAGTTTAACATTTTCAGGATCCGCCTCACCAATATCTTGAAGTGCAACAATGTTTCGAATATTTTGAGTTTGTGCTCCTCTGTTGGTAACCCAAACTTCTATTCTGGTAATTTGAACAGGGGAATTGATATAGGGATAACTTTCTAAGAAAAAATCATAATTATCTCTAAAATAATGAGCTAAAAAAAAGTGGCGGTCTTCTTCATAGTCTAAAGCAAATAGACTAAAGTTTTGGAGCGTTCCTCCTCCTTGTGCGGTAATGTTTTTTGACTGCGAGCGTTGTTCTGAAAACACTCCAGAAATCAAAGTTTTTCCAAATTTTAGATCTGCCCGAACACCAAATAAACTTTGGGCACCTTGAATTAAATTACTGTTAATGGGCATACTCACATTTCCGATGTCAATATTTTGTAAAATGGCATCCTCAGTGACTTTTCCTTGTAAATAGTCAGCAACACGATTGGTCATCTGTGCTCTATTGGGAAGGTTATTGACGTTATTTTTTAAACTTTCAATTTTTTGTTTTGAAGCTTCAAGAGTGTTCTTAAAATCCTCTACTTTCTTTCCTAATGCAACAACACCATCTTCCACAGCCTCAATCTTTTCAATTGAACTATTTAATCGGGAACCAAGTTGTACAGGAGTTACTTGAACCAAATCCGTTATTTTGGGTGGATTAAATTGAAGTTTTACAAGGTTCTGAAAATCAAAAGTAGATTCTGTGTCATAGTTAGCAGTTATTTGTAAGCGTTCTCCGATATTACCCAAAAGACTTAAACTGATGCGTTGATCAAAATCAAAGCCAAAATTTCTTCGATTCCTAGGAGAAGCAGCTGGGTTGTCGTTTTTTTGGTAACGAACCCCTATATCTATTCCAATAGATCCCTGCGGTTTAATATCGATAGCGTTACTCCCAAAAATGGACTGGAAAAATTTATTGTTGACATAAAGCTCAGGTAAGAGGTTTTTTTGACTTTCCTCAATATCAGCTCCCTTGCCACTTAATGCTGAAATTTTTTCTTGAAAATATTGATTTCTGCTTTCCTTAAGAACCAAGGCCTCAAATTCTTTGGTGGTGAGAACCAAAGGGACTCCGATAGGATAACCGTCAATAGACTCGGAAAAGAAATAAAGATTGGACGCTACGTTATAGATGTATTTGGCTGCGATACTGGTAGGATTTGGAAGACTAAGCGTACCCAAATCTGCGGTTTCAGTTGTCGTTTCAGAAGGTGTTTCAGAGGGCGTTTCTTGAGCTTTTAATTCTACAGAATAGAAAAAAACCCCAACTACAAAAAAGTAGTAAGGTACTACCAAAGGAAATTTTCTGAAAAATACTTTCAACTACTTATAATTTATTCAAGGCAGCTTTAATAAGTTCTTCCACAGAACTCTCCGGAGAATGTTGAATAATGCTGTCTATCATTTTTTCAGAGCTCTTTCTGGTATATCCAAGAACTTCTAATGCTGATAACGCTTCTTCTTTAATAGTATTGCTTTGAATGACTGGAATTTCATCGTTTCCAGCTAGATTTAGCATTTTGTCTTTTAGTTCTAAAATAAGTCGTTGTGCTGTTTTCAATCCAATGCCTTTAATGGATTTGATGGTAGTAATGTCTTCGGTGGCCACAGCTGTTTTAATTTGCTGAGGATCCATAGAAGAAAGCATCGTTCGTGCGGTACTTGCTCCAATGCCTGAAACAGATAATAATAGTCGAAAAACAGTACGTTCCATTGAAGTAAAAAAACCGTACAAAGTATGGGCATCTTCACGTACTTGTAAATGGGTATAGAGCCTTAAATTTTCATCGGAACTCAATTGTGAAAAAGTATGTAACGATATATTAATTTCATATCCAACACCCTGACAGTCTATTACGACATAGGTTGGATTCTTTTCAACAAGTTTTCCCGAAATTTGCGTAATCATTTTTTTTATTTTTTGTTTTTAGACTGTGCATCAATTACAGCTACTGCAGCCATGTTTACAATTTCTTCGACCGATGCTCCCAGCTGGAGAATGTGAATTGGCTCACTTAGCCCCATTAAAATAGGCCCTATAGAAAGTGCTCCGTTGAGTTCTTTCATCAGTTTATAGGTAATGTTGGCTGCATCTAAATTGGGAAAAATCAAGGTGTTGACTTTTTTATGTACCAAAGAAGAAAAAGGAAAGCCTTTTTCTAACATCTCTTTATTCAGAGCAAAATCTGCTTGAATGGGGCCATCAACATCAATATCGGGCTTGTTAAGGTGTAAAATTTCTACGGCCTCCGTTATTTTTTTAGCCTGAGGAAATCGGGAGGATCCAAAGTTAGAAAAGGACACCATTGCCATTACTGGTGTAAAACCAAACAATTTAACTACATGGGAAGTCATCTCGGCTATATCAACCAATTCCTTTGCACTTGGATCTATGTTTATAGTCGTGTCAGAAAGGAAAATGGGACCGTTATCGGTTAACATCAAATTGGTTGCTGCTACACGGCGAACACCTTTTGCTTTTTCAATAGTGTCTAAAATCGGTTTTACAACACTTGGATAATTTCTTGAGTACCCAGAAATCATGGCGTCTGCATCTCCATTTTTCACCATCATCGAAGCGAAATAATTACGTTCTCGCATCAAACGTTTTGCATCGTATTGACTATAACCTTTACGTTTTTGTGCTTCCCAAAATAGATGAGCATAACGATTACGCTGTTCCGAATGTGCTTCATCTTTTGGATCAATGATCTGAGCTTCATTAGACTCATAATCAATAGTTTTCATCAGAATTTCTATCTTTTTCTTATTCCCTAAAAGAATCGGTATAGCTATGTTTTCTTCTTGAACAATTTGGGCTGCTTTTAATACATCCAATTGATCTGATTCTGCAAAAACAATACGTTGTGGAGCAGTTCTGGCACGATCGTGAAGCAGGCGCACCATTTTTTGACTCCCCCCTAAACGGGCTTCTAATGTTTCAATATAGCGCTCCCAATCTTTGATTGGAGCCGTTGCTACACCAGAAGTTTCAGCAGCTTTTGCAACTGCTGGCGGGACTGTAGTGATGAGTCGTGGATCAAAAGGCTTAGGGATGATATAATCTCTTCCAAAGGTGAGACGGGTTTCATCGTAAGCAATATTGACTTGTTCTGGTACGGGCTCTTTGGCTAGACTTGCTAATGCTTCAACGGCTGCCATTTTCATGGCTTCATTAATTTTTGTTGCACGAACGTCCAAAGCGCCACGGAAAATAAAAGGAAAGCCCAATACATTATTGACTTGGTTAGGATGATCCGACCGACCAGTAGCCATTATGACATCTTTTCGTGTTTTACACGCCAAATTAAAGTCAATTTCTGGATCAGGATTGGCCATGGCAAAAACGATAGGGTTATCAGCCATAGACCTTAGCATCTCTGCGTCCATGATATTGGCCAAAGACAATCCGATAAATACATCTGCTCCTATTAAGGCTTCCCCCAAAGTGTTTAAATCACGATGGGTGGCAAATAGTTCTTTTTCTGGGGTTAATTTTTCGCGATCTTTTCTAATGACCCCCTTACTGTCGGTCATTACAATATTTTCAGCAGTAACCCCAAATGCTTTATATAATTTTGTACAAGAAATTGCTGCAGCCCCTGCACCAGAAACCACCACTTTTACGTCTTCAATTTTTTTATCAGCAATTTCCAAGGCATTTAATAAGGCTGCACAGGAAATAATGGCGGTACCATGCTGATCGTCATGCATTACAGGAATGTCTAATTCTTCTTTTAAACGTCGTTCAATCTCAAAAGCTTCAGGTGCTTTGATGTCTTCCAGATTGATTCCGCCAAAGGTTGGAGCAATGGCTTTTACTGCCGTAATAAAAGCCTCAGGATCTTTGGCATCCACTTCAATGTCAAAAACATCAATGTCTGCAAAAATTTTAAAAAGTAAACCTTTACCTTCCATCACAGGCTTAGAGGCTAAAGGCCCAATATCGCCAAGTCCTAATACAGCAGTCCCATTCGTTATAACGGCTACAAGATTACTTTTGTTGGTATATTTATATACATCCGACGCTTTTTTCTCTATTTCCAAACAAGGTATGGCTACCCCTGGGGAGTAGGCCAATGCTAAATCTCTTTGTGTTTGATAGCTCTTTGTTGGAACAACTTCAATCTTTCCAGGTTTAGGCTTGGCGTGATAAACCAAGGCTTCCCTTCGTTGCTGGTCTTTTTTCATAAAAAAAATTCTAATTCAAAGGTAATAATTCCACTAACTTATGGGAATAAATTAAAAAATTCTTCCTCTTAACATTTAGAAAACATTAAAATAAAATAGGAGAAGCGAAGACTTTAATAAGGATCAATTTTATCAGATAAAATAGCCTGTGTTCCAACACAGACTTAGCCTGAGTTAATCAAGCGCTTTCTGGAACAATTAATTGGACGGTTTATTTTATCGTTGCTACTGTAGAAACTTCTTTTAGTGTTTGAATTTTTTCTACAACATATTTTCCAACATTATGCCCTTGAGCAACGCCTTCTTCAATGGCCATCATATAATGAATACCGCCATATAATCGAGAAATTGCGGCTTCTTCGGAGGCATGTAAAAAGGATCGGTATTGACGTTCTGGAAGTCCATATTCGATTTCGGTAGTATCGTTAAAGTCAAAGTTAGGACCGTAAATATCCGTAAGGGTTACCGCTGCTGCTCTTGAAATAACAGAATGACCACTGGTATATTCTGGAAAAGGAGGCGTCTGTAATAAAGGGAGCCATTCTTCATCATAATATTCATTGATGAGTGTTTCGGGACGTACAACTAGCGTATTCCATTTTTCATCCCAACAACTAATAAAGGCATCAAAGAGTGCAATGGATACGTTGGCATAGGCATTAATTGTTTCGTCAAAAGAGCTTTTTGCTTGCCGTGCAGCAATCGCAGTAATTCCAATCCAATGCCCTCCTGGAGTGATTTTTTTAGTTGCGAACATCGCATGTCCTCTGTGGTGGGTTACATATGGATTGCAATCCCAAAATTTAGCAATTTCAGTTTGTTCTTCATCTAAGTTTTTAACCACTTCGTAAACTTGAAGTAATTGTTTTTGGAAAGGACTTCCCTTAGTCAAATCATAGGGTAATGGGTCTTTAGGAGCAAACTGATTAGCAGAGTCTAAAACCATTGTCCGAATTTCTTTCCAATGGGGTTCTATACCATCCATATAGTCTGGAGGCGTTGGTTTCCAAAATTCTGGTTCTTCCTTAATGGTATATTTTGGGTAAGTTCGTGTCTGATTGTATAGATCTTTAGAAGCCCAATCACGAATATGATTGGCCACGACATCGGCATAATTATCTGAGGCTTTTATAACTGCTTTTGGAATTCCCATGTCTTTTATTTTTTCCAAAAGCGCTTCGTGGTAGCTCAGCATTTTTGCTTCTGAAAAAATTAGACTTTTCCCAACTTTATTAAAAGCAAATAGTGCTGATAAGTTGGTGTTTACATTTTTATTTTCTGGTTTTGGAAGGGGGGACAGCGTTTTTATTTGTCCAACTAAAGAATTGTATTTGTCAGGAAAACCGATTGCCATCGTTTCATAAGCAGCAAGGGAAGGATATAAATATACACGCGAGGCTACGGGAGGTGAAAAGATATCATAAACCACAATATCCGTAAGATTTTTCATGGAATCTAAAAACAATTCTGCATCATCCAATTTCGAACGATCATAGTCTGATGCTGATTCACATGAAAAAAGCAAAAGTCCAACAAAAGCAATAAAAAAATTCTTTTTCAATGTATTCAATTTTCTGGTTACATACTGTGGTTAAACTCGAGTGATTATTAGTGGATGAAATTTACAATTGATAAAATTGTTTACCTCAAATGGTGTAGGTTAATCATTCCAGTTTAACATTGTTTAAAGCACAAAAATAACAATAATTTACGATAAAAAAGAAGTTGTTAGCAACGGTCAAAAAAACTTCCCTGTTGAAAATTAATGAAAGCCCTAAAAGAAGATTTCAATAAAGAGGTTGTTAATAAGGGGAAAGGACAAATTATGCGTCCGCAGGTTAACACGCCTTTTTAATTGCTTGTATCTTTTAAAATATAAGCGTATTCATCATTCGTTAAAATCAAGTATTCGTTTTTTGTCAAAGGCTGAATAGCTCTATAGGCATTATGTGAGGGTAAGCCAAAGGAGTTGTACTGTTCAAAAGTTTGTGTTTTGGAATTAAATCTTTCCAATTTCCCTCCAGGGTTACCCGTACTTACTCCTAATTCTACAACATAATCTTTATAATTTCCTACGAATGAAATGGCTTGGGTTTCTGGGTCAATATAAAAATCTTCAATGGAGGATCGTTGTGCAACTTTAGGAAGGGGAACTGCTTTAAAACCAGTTTCCTTTTGAAGGTAGATCATGGAGCGTAATTCAGTGATTTTTTTAGTTGCGAGAAGCTCATTCTCTTTTTTTCCTGTCAAGGCTTCTATGCTCCGAACTTTTGAAAAGTCTTTATATTGAGGAAATCTCTTTTTTAGATAAGGAAGTTGTTGCCCTAATTTATCCTTGCTATTAAAGGGAACGTATTCCCCAAAAAAGTCAAAAAATATGATGGGGTCTAATTGTTCATTTTCATCAAAATCGTCCAAATAAAGCCAAACCGGTTTTTCTACTGAAGCTTTCCATTTAAAGTTTAAGCCAGTATTCCCTGCAATGATATCAAGTGTTCCATCTCCGTCAACATCGCTAAAATCGACTACATTCCACAAACCCTCGGTATTGTCTAATCCTAAACTTTTTGTGGCGTTGATAAAGTTCTTACCGTCTTGGTTTAACAATACCGTTATCGGCATCCAATCACCAACAAGAATAAGATCCAATAAACCATCATTATTAATATCCTTCCAAGCACTATCGGTAACCATACCGATGGGCAGTGTTGCAAGAATTTCAAGTCCACTCCCCTTTTTATTTTGAATAATATAACTGTCAGGACTTAATCCATAAGCACTTGGGATGGAGCGGCTTCCTACAAAAAAATCGTCATATCCATCATTGTCAAAATCCCCAACAGCAATGGTGGATCCGTTTGTTTGCGGTAAACTTATCATAGCACGAGAAAAAACACCTTGTCCATCATTTAAATAAAT
>CBFIJI010000044.1:0-16065 GCA_965662885.1 Flavobacteriaceae bacterium
CATGTAATGATCAACTATTCATGAAGGCAAGGCTAAACTTAAAGTCGTTTTTGAGGCAAAATAAAACAAGCTCCTTTAACACTAATAGTATCTATCACAGCATTTATAATTTCTTTAGTAAAATCATTTCCAAATAAAAAACCCCACTAAAAAAGTGAGGTTTTGGTGGTGGGCGCTGAGGGATTCGAACCCCCGACCCCCTCGGTGTAAACGAGGTGCTCTGAACCAACTGAGCTAAGCGCCCGATTATTGAGGTGCAAATATAGCTATTTTCTGATAATACGGCCTAAGTAAAGTAATTTCTTATACAGAATATTGTTTTTTTTGAAAGCCTTTAAGATCAACGTAAAGGCTTTAAACGTCGAGATAAAAAGCGAAGTAGAAGGCCGTAAACAGGAAGGAAAAAGAGGATGCCCACAATAATTTTAAGCACCACCTGAGACGTGGCAATTTCCAGCCAATTGGTGGCCATATAAACATCTTCTGAATCAGAAAATGCAGTAAAGAAGAACGTATACGTATCGATGATATTCGCCACTACCGTTGAAACTGCTGGAGCAAGCCACCAAATGGAAAACTTTTCTCTTAATAGTTGAAAGGCATAAACGTCCAATAATGTGCCAACCGCATAGGCCGTTGCACTTGCAAAACCTACCCGAAAGGCAATGGAAAGCGGACTGCCCTCCACTATTAAAATTAAAATAGACGTTGCAATGGCAATGGGATAAACCACGGCAATTGTTGTTCGGGCTATTTTTTTACCCAAGAGTCGGACGGTTAAATCAGTAGCAACCACAACCAATGGAAAGGTAAAAGCGGCCCAAGTCAATTTAAATCCTAAAATTTCTAGGGGATAAACCACCAGAACATTGGAAACAGTGGTTACTATAATATGTAAAAGAACCAATTTAAGAAGTATGGATTTATTGATTGCTTTAAACATAGTTTTTAAGTTGAGCTATTTTGAATGTCAAATATTAGCAACGATCATTTATATTAATCAAACCACCCTTCCCAAGGAAAGACGATCCATTCTGGGTTGATTTCCTTATCAATTAATGGCCCGTGATAATCCACAGTAACAGCACTCTTTTGATTGGTTATAAGTGCTGCAAATCGAATCGCTTCTGGAAGTTCACCAAAATGAGTAATGATATAATTAAACGTTGCCCCTGAATCATTGATGTCATCGATAATTAATATATTGACTTTCTTTGACAATGCCTCGTTTAAACCCTGAAGGTTGGGTGGGGCCATATGATCTCTTAAACGAATATCAATGACCTCATGAGGGATATTGAGCTTGTGAGAGAGATATACACCCGGAACACATCCCCCTCGATTTATCCCTAGAATAAGATCGGGCGTCCAATTCGAATCCTTTAATTGATTTTCGATGGAAAGGAGAGCGTCCTGCATCTCGTTAATACTAAAATATCTTTTCTTCAATTCAAAAAAATAGTACGGGATAAAAATGATTGTCTGCCATAATCATCCACATTTAAAAAAAGCTAATTTACCCTAGAATCTCTGAAACAACAAAAGTACTTCCACAAACTACAACCAAATCATCCATTTGTGCCTTTTTTAAAGCGGCAGAATACGCCTTCGAGACGGATGAATGATATGAAAAAGAATAATCAAATATCTCTAAGGCTTCCTTTACGGATTCCAATTCAAGACCACGGTCTATCTTGGGGGTAGCTAAATGATAGTGTGCCGTGGTAGGAAGAATTTTAAAAATAGGTTGAATATCCCTTCCTTTTACAAAGCCCATAACCAAAAACAAGCGGTTAAAAGATGCTCTTTTTAGTTGTTTAGTAACATATTGAAACCCTTCCAAATTGTGACTGACATCAACAATCACTCGAGGGGTTTCCTTTAAAAGCTGCCAACGTCCTTGAAGTTTTGTGTTTGGAATAACATTAGCGACACCCTCTTTAAAGTGCTGGGGCGTCAGCATAAAATGTTTTAATTGCTGAAGTGCTACAACAGCCGTTTGAATATTATTTACTTGATAGTCCCCTTTCAGGTCCGATTCATAATCACATGGAGGTTCCTCCGAAGCAAAAATGATGGGCGCCCTCATTTCAAGTGCTTTCTTTTTAAAAACGGAAGTAGTTTCCTCCTGTTTTTCTCCAATCACCACTGGGGTATCTGATTTGATAATCCCTGCCTTTTCTGAAGCAATCTTTTCCAATGTAGTCCCTAAAAATTGGGTGTGATCCAGACCAATATTGGTAATCACAGACAGGATAGGTGAAATAATATTCGTGGCGTCTAAACGTCCCCCCAACCCCACTTCAATGATGGCAACTGTGACCTTTTGCTGACGAAAATAGTACAAGGCCATACCCACAGTCATTTCAAAAAATGACAACTGATTTTCTTTTAAATAGGCCTTGTGAGACGCAATAAATGAAACAACCTCCGCTTTAGGAATTTCCACTCCATTAATTTTAATACGTTCTCTAAAATCAACTAAATGTGGGGAGGAATAAACACCAAGCTGTAAACCCGATGCTTGTAAAATGGAAGCCATGATGTGAGTGGTGGAACCCTTTCCATTGGTTCCAGCAACATGAATACATACAAGCTCTTGTTCAGGATTTCCCAGATAATCTACAAAAGCAAACATCCGTTCTAGCCCTGGTTTATAGGCAATTGCTCCCTTCTTTTGGTACATGGGAAGTTGCTTGAACATCCAATCGAGAGTAGTTTCGTAAGTTTCCAATGCTTATTCTACAAGTTTAAACTGAATGACAACAAAACCAATTTGTTTTTGAGGAGCCTTGGCATCCGGATACCATCGATGTAATAGTGCTGTTTGTTTTGCTGGTTCCATCAAACAAGGGTGGGTGTTGGTAGTCCCTTTTACTCCAGGCTCAGCAGAAACTACGCGCCCATCGCGATTTACCGTAATGCGAACTACTACGGTTCCGGCTTCATTACACTCCTGCACCTGACGACCATCGGACATCAAACTTCTACCATTCAAGCCATAGCCTTTACCTTTCCCCAAGCCAGCTTCATCAAAATAACGGGTTGCATAGGGGTTTCCTTCCAGCTTTCCTTTATCTCCAAGCAGTAAGTCGTCACCGTTCCCTGAGTCCTCCTCCCCTGTTTTGGGTTGGTTATTGATAAAGTTGGATAGCATTTTTTTAGTAGCCTCAGAAACTGTAGGCTTAGGTTCTGGTTCTGGCTCTTTTACTTTTTCAACGTCATCGGGAACAGCTTGATCCTTTTCCTTTTTGGTATCCACTGCAACAGTACTTTCTTTTTCCGTCACCACTTCGCTAAGTTCTTGAATGTTTGATTTTGGTGGTGGAGGAGTAGATTCTTCAACAACTTCTTTTTCTTTTTGAACAGGAATAGGCTTGGCAGCCAAAGGTTTTTTAGGTATTAAATCCCCGCTGCCCACATTACTTGAACCGAAATTTACTTCCATACCATAGCTGATGGGAGGATCTAAATATCGAAGACCTAAAGAAAAAAAAAGAACAAGCAGAAGTACAGCTATTACAACTGTGATTATTGCAGACTTTTTTTTATGTATGGTATCTAAAAACACGCTATTTTTTTTAAAGCTATATCACAACTCATTGAGCATCAACTGCCAAGACAACTTTTATTCCATTTTTATTCGCAATATTCATCACATAAACGACTTGGTCAATAGGCACCTTATTGGCAGCACGTAAAACAATGGAAGGTTGTGTCTGACCAGAAAAAAGCTGACCCAATCGTTGTTCCAAAAGAGATTTAGAAACCCTTTCAGCATTGACGAAAAAACGGTTAGCACCATCAATGGTTACCGCCACATTATTTCTGTTTTCTGTTTTTCCTTCTGCTTTGGGTAACTGAACATCGATCGTATTCAACTGCTTGGCCAATGTGGACGCTATCATAAAAAAAATCAACAATAAAAAAACAACATCCGTCATTGACGACATGTTAAATTCTGGTCGGATTTTATTTCTTCCGTTTAACTTCATGATCAGGCTGGTTCATTCAAAAGATCTAAAAACTCCAATGTTGAAGCTTCCATTTGATAAACGGCTTTGTTGGTTTTAACCACCAAATGATTGTAAGTGATATATCCAATAATTCCAACAATCAAACCAGCTACCGTTGTAGTCATGGCTGTATAAAGACCGTCTGCTAAAAGTTGCATGTCAATATTTCCTCCGGCATTGGAGATTTCGAAAATGGAAAGAATCATTCCAATTACAGTTCCCAAAAAACCCAACATGGGTGCTACTCCCGATATGGTAGCAAGAATACTGACGTTTTTCTCCAGTTTGTACACTTCTAAACGTCCTGAATTTTCAATAGCAGCACTAATATCTTCTAGGGGACGACCAATTCTAGAAAGACCTTTAGCAATCAATCGGGAAACGGGAACATTCTCCGACATACAAAGCTGTTGTGCTCCATCAATTCTTCCTCCTAAAACAAAAGACCGTATCTGAGGCATAAAATTAGGGGCAATTTTTACTGCAGCACGAATGGCAAAAAGACGTTCTAAATAAATATAAATGACTACTAAAAGTAAAAAAAAGAGAAATCCAATGATTAGCTGTCCCCCCAAACCTCCATTATTTATCAATGCAATTAGAGAGAGTTTTTTTTCCGTTTGAACACCTAAGGGTTCCTGAAATAATATTATGGTATGGATCATGTTCATACTCTAAAAACGAAAGATTTTAATAAAAATTTTATGGGAAGGCTAGACAATAAAACCTCTAAGGACAATAAATGTGATAAAACCTCCCAAAAAGCCCATAAAAGCGAGCCATGTAATATTTTTTAAGTACCAGAAAAAATCAATTTTTTCCATTCCCATAGCAACAACACCGGCTGCAGAACCAATAATCAACATACTTCCACCAGTCCCAGCAGAAAAAGCGATTAAATGCCAAACAGGATCATCCATTTCAAAGGAAAACATTCCAATACTAGCAGCTACCAAAGGGACATTATCAATAATCGCTGATCCAATTCCCAAAAGTCCTACAACAATATCCGTATTGGGCATGGCATGATTTAACCAATCAGCGAAGCCAAACAACATACCCAATGATTCCAAGGCAGCAACAGCCATTAAAATTCCGAGGAAAAATAAAATACTGGGAAGTTCAATTTTTGTGAGGGAACTATGAACTGGGCTGTGTGCAGCATCAGCGGTACTTTCATGATCAAAAGAGGTAATATTAATTTTTGCCTTGCTGAAAATCTCTGCAAACGTAGCGACAACTGCTAAGGAAAACATCATACCAACATAAGGAGGCAAATGCGTCAATGTCTTAAATACGGGTACAAAAACGATAGAAGAAAGCCCCAAATATAACATGGCAGCTCCCTTTTCATTAAAGACCTCTTCTTCTTTATCATCTCCTTGATCAATTTCTCCTTTAAAGGCCGGAAGAAAGGTGGCAATAAACACAGGGATCACCAAACAAACAATCGATGGAATTAAAGTGAAAATAATCAGTTTCCCTGTGGTAACTTTTTTACTGATCCAAAGCATGGTTGTTGTCACATCACCAATGGGTGACCATGCCCCTCCTGCATTTGCCGCAATGATAATTAAGCCTGCAAACCACAAACGGGTGGTTCTATCTAGAATTACTTTTTGTAAAATGGTAATCAATACGATGGTTGCCGTTAAGTTATCAATAATGGCAGAGAGTATAAAAGCCAATATGGCAAAAATCCAAAGGAGACCTTTTTTACTTTTGGTCTTGATAAAATTCTTAATGGTAAAGAAGCCGTTAAAGTAGTCTATGATCTCAACGATGGTCATGGCTCCAATGAGAAAAATTAAAATTTCAGCCGTTTTCCCTAAATGATGTAACAGGATTTCATCCAAATGAGTCGGTTCCAATTCTCTTAAATCAGAATTAACCTCAAAAACAGGCAAATGTGTTAATGCTATGATAGCCCAAAGAATTGCCATCATTGCAAGGGCTGGTATAAGTTTATCTATTTTTAAATTATGCTCTAAGGTTATTGCAAGATAGCCCAAGATAAAGATGATAACCAGAAGAGTTTCCATAAGTCTGTTTAATTCAGTAGTCGTTCGGTAATTCTAAAATTTGATGTCTAAAATATTAAAATTATACAACCTTATGTGTTTTTTTAAGGAGAAAATACTACTCCCGAAGAATGATCGCGGTCTGAACCTGTAACCCTAGACCAACAATTAATCTCACCACGCAATTTTAAAACCCCAAGTAAACCAAAGATTAAAGCTTCTTTGTAATTAATAATATTTTCATCGGGAAGTATAAATGTTGCATCAGACACTTTTTGAATCCTTTCCATCAAATAGCTATTAAAACAGCCACCCCCAGTCACCAAAACTTTTTGATCTGCCATAAAATAGTTCCCTACTTGGTGGGCAACATGTTCCGAAAATGTATGTAAAAGGTCATGGAGTGGATGTGCTTTAAAACCTGACAGCACAGGGAATATAAAATCTGTGACCCATTCGATACCTAAGGATTTGGGAGGAGCTTTATGATAATATGCTAAGGCATTCAATTGGGCTAAAAGTGTAGGAATCAACTTCCCCTTTCGGGCTAGAGATCCCTCGGGATCATATTCCAAATCCAAGGGTTTCACTAAACGATTTAAAACCGTATTTACTGGACACAAATCAAAGGCAACCAAATCAGTAGAATTTTGAGTGACAGAACTATTCGCAAAGCCTCCTATATTCAAACAAGCGTCATATTGGTGAAACAAGAGTCGGTCTCCAACAGGAACTAAGGGTGCTCCCTGACCACCAAAAGCAACATCTTGGGTTCGAAAATCACAAACAACGGTATGTCCTATATTTTTTGCGAATTCGGAACGGTTTCCTATTTGATAAGTCCTTCCTTCATTCGGTTGATGTAAAACGGTATGACCGTGAGAACAAACTGCATCAAGCTTCTCAATAGAGTGACTTTTCTTAAAATCCAAAAGGATTTCCGAAAGTAAGGCGGTGTATTCTTTATCTAAAGCAAGCAATGAATCTTCGTCCAATAAATGGGCGTTTTTTAATCTGTTCTGCCAACTAAGCGCATACGGCTGCGTAGAAGTGTTAATCAAATCGAAATGCCAGGAATCTTTATAATCCAATTTAACATAAGCCAAATCAACACCATCTAGTGAAGTACCAGACATTATTCCTATAACAAAAAAAGTAGTATTCGTTATTTCTTTCATTTATTTTGTAGCTAAAGATACGCAAGCTTAATTTTAAGGTAAATATTTAATTTTTTTTATAAAAAATATCTATTTGATACGCTATATTTAATTTTGAATGGTTTAAATACACAAAATCATAAAAATTCCGTAAAACATTAAGAGAATTACCATCTTTACCGCGTTATAAATTATATTTAGCGCCCTTAATAAAAAAAATATGCTACCCGTAGAACAAGGATTGTACAACCCTGAAAATGAACATGATAACTGTGGAGCAGGATTTATTTGTAGTCTTCAAGGCAAGAAAACAAATGATATCATCCATAAAGCTTTGGACATCCTTGATAAGTTAGAGCATCGCGGTGCTGTAAGTGCAGACGGGAAAACGGGTGATGGTGCTGGAATATTGATTGAAATCCCCCATGAGTTTTTAAAAAATCAATGTGATTTTGAACTTCCAGAACATCACGAATATGCTGTTGGAATGGTCTTTTTACCCAAAAAAGAAAATCAACGCAACTACTGTATCGCCGTTTTTGAAGATGAAATCAAAAAACAAGGATTAAAAGTTCTTGGTTGGAGAAAAGTACCCGTTAACCCATCGGTTATGGGTAAAATTGCTGCAAGCTCAGAACCTTCGATTATGCAAATTTTTGTGAGTCGTGGTGCTGAAATCCTAAGTGATTCGGAATTTAATACCAAGTTATTTATCGCTCGAAAAATAACAGAGCATACCATCTATGATTCTAAACTTTCTCAAGCTTCTTATTTTTACTTGCCTAGTTTTTCCACCCGAACAGTAATCTATAAAGGGCTATTGATCCCTGAAGATATTAAAGGGTATTACAAAGATCTTTCTGATCCAGAGGTAATCACACGACTGGCTTTGGTCCATCAACGTTTTTCTACCAATACCTTTCCTACATGGGATCTGGCACAACCCTTTCGCTACATGTGTCATAATGGAGAAATCAATACTTTTAGAGGGAATTATAGTCGTATGCAAGCTCGAGAGGAGCTTCTAAAAAGTGACTTATTCGGTCCTGATATTAAAGAAATTCTTCCTGTTATTCTTCCCAAAAAATCAGATTCTGCATCCATGGATATGGTCGTAGAACTCCTTTTAGCAACAGGTCGATCGCTACCAGAAGTGATGATGACTTTGGTCCCAGAAGCATGGGAGAAGCACAGTGCTATGGATGATGACAAAAAAGCCTTTTACGAATACAACGCTTGTATCATGGAACCTTGGGACGGGCCAGCCTCCATTCCATTTACCGATGGTAAATTCATCGGAGCACTTTTGGATCGAAATGGTTTACGCCCTTCTCGATATTCTGTCACCAAAGACGGGTATGTAATTATGTCCTCCGAAGCTGGGGTTTTAGAAATTGCTCCAGAAAACATCGAACGTCACGGACGATTGGAACCTGGAAAAATGTTCTTGGTCGATATGGACGAAGGACGTATTATTGAAGATGCAGAAATTAAAAAAGAAATTGTTACCAAACGCCCATATCGCCAATGGTTAGATAAAAATTTACTTCCCTTAAAAGAGGTTCCTTATCGAGAACATACTCCAGCACAAGAAGATGTTGATTTTGAAACACGACTGCGTATTTTTGGCTATTCACAAGAAGATTTAAAAACAATTATCACCCCTATGGGAGTGAATGGTAAAGAAGCCATTGGATCAATGGGGACGGACACCCCACTTGCTGTGCTCTCCAACCGTCCTCAATTACTTTACAACTATTTTAAACAGCTATTTGCTCAAGTTACCAATCCTCCTTTGGACGGAATTCGGGAAGAGATCGTCACCGACACAAGCTTGAGTATTGGGAACGATTTCAATATTTTCGATATTGACGAACGTCACTCCAAAAAACTTCGTATTCAAAACCCTGTTATCTCTAATGAGGATTTAGATAAAATAAAACATATCGACCACCAAGACTTCCGTGCTGTTTCTATCTCGACCTTATACGAGCTTAACAGCGGCTTGAATGGCTTGGAAGCTGCACTAGATGACATGATTTTGGAAATTGAAAAAGCGGTAGATGGAGGTGCAAATATTATTATTTTATCCGACCGTCATGTGTCACCCACTCTTGCGCCTATTCCAATTTTATTGGCTTGTGCTCATACGCATAATGCATTAAAACGATTAAGCAAACGCTCTCATTTTGGAATCATCATAGAATCTGCAGAGCCCCGTGAACCACATCATTTCTCTTTACTCTTCGGTTACGGTGCAAGTGCCATTAATCCTTATATGGTCAATGAAATCATCATTCATCAGGTCAATACTGGGGTGATTAATTTAACTGCTGAAAAAGCCATCGCTAATTTTAACAAAGCCATTGCAACTGGAATTGTCAAGGTGATGAATAAAATTGGAATTTCAACCCTACACTCTTATCGTGGAGCGCAGATTTTTGAAGCCTTAGGCTTATCAAAGAAATTCATCAATCGATTTTTCTGCAATACGGCAACCCGTATCGAGGGCATTGGACTTTATGAAATCGAAAAAGAAATTGCAGCACGTCACAACAAGGCTTATTTACATGAATCAAATCTTGGCCTCCCGCTTGAAATTGGTGGTGAATATCGATGGCGACGTGATGGAGAAGCCCATGTGCTCAATCCTAGCTCAATTGCCAAACTGCAACAAGCTGTTCGTTTAAATCAACCCGAAAGTTATGAGGTCTATTCCAAGATGATTAACGAACAAAATGAAAAATTGATGACACTCCGTGGTTTGTTCGAGTTTTCAAGTTTTGATCCTATTCCATTAGAACAAGTGGAACCTTGGACAGAAATTGTAAAGCGTTTTAAAACTGGAGCCATGTCATTAGGATCAATCAGCCAAGAAGCACATGAAAACCTAGCGATTGCGATGAACCGTATTGGTGGAAAAAGTAATTCTGGAGAAGGAGGAGAAGATCCTAATCGTTTCCAACGAGATTTGGAAGGAAACTGGCGAAATAGTGCCATCAAACAAGTAGCTTCTGGTCGCTTTGGAGTTTCTAGTCATTATTTGAGTTCTGCAAAAGAAATTCAAATTAAAATGGCACAGGGAGCAAAGCCAGGAGAAGGAGGACAATTACCTGGACCAAAAGTGAATCCCTATATCGCCTCTGTTCGAAATTCTACACCTTACGTAGGACTAATTTCCCCTCCTCCCCATCACGATATTTACTCCATTGAGGATTTAGCACAACTTATTTACGACCTTAAAAATGCCAACAGAGCTGCACGAATCAACGTCAAGCTGGTTTCTGAAGTTGGAGTGGGGACCATTGCTGCCGGGGTTGCAAAAGCAAAAGCAGATGTCATCTTGATTTCTGGCTTTGATGGAGGAACTGGGGCTTCTCCCCTAACCTCACTAAAACACGCTGGACTTCCTTGGGAATTAGGCATTGCTGAAGCACAACAAACATTGGTTTTAAACGATTTAAGAAGTCGAATTGTTTTGGAATGTGACGGACAACTAAAAACAGGGCGGGACATTGCCATAGCCTGTCTTTTAGGTGCAGAAGAATTTGGATTTTCAACGGCGCCATTAATTGCCTCAGGATGCATCATGATGCGCGCATGCCACTTAAATACCTGTCCTGTTGGAATTGCTACTCAAGATCCAGAATTGCGTAAAAACTTTAAAGGAAAACCTGAGCACGTAATCAACTATATGTACTTTGTAGCGGAAGAGCTTCGAAAAATTATGGCTGAGCTTGGTTTTAGAACCATCGATGAAATGGTAGGGCAATCTCAAAAGATTAACATGAAAAAGGCCGTGGCTCATTACAAAGCACAAGGGATAGATTTATCAACTATTCTCTATAAACCAGAAGTTCCTGACCATGTAGCCCTTCGTAATACAAAAAAGCAAGATCACGGTTTAGAGCATGTTTTGGATTTTAAAATCCTTGAAGAAGCCCATCCAGCAGTTTATCGAAAAGAACATCAACACCTAGATTATAAAATTCGAAATACTGACCGAAGTGTTGGAGCAATTTTAAGTAATGAAATTTCAAAAATCCATGGAGCGGCTGGTTTGCCAGAGGATGCTTTAAGTATAAAATTTAAGGGGACCGCTGGACAAAGTTTTGGTGCATTTGCTACTCGAGGCTTGTTTATGAAAGTTGTGGGTAATGCAAATGATTATTTTGGAAAAGGCCTCTCAGGAGCAAAAATCATTGCTCAAGTTCCTGAAAAAGCAACCTTTATACCAGAAGAAAACATCATTATTGGAAATGTTGCCTTGTACGGAGCTACTGCCGGTGAAGCTTATATTAATGGGATTGCAGGAGAACGATTTTGTGTCCGTAATTCTGGAGCAACAGCTGTTGTTGAAGGAATTGGTGACCATGGTTGTGAATATATGACTGGTGGAATTGCACTTGTCTTAGGAGCTATTGGTCGTAATTTCGCCGCAGGTATGAGTGGTGGAATTGCTTACCTATATAGTGAAGATGGCACCTTTGATGAAAAGAAATTTAACCTTGAAATGGTTGAATTAGAAGATCTTCAAGAAAGTGATTTTGAAACCGTTGAACAGTTACTTCATAATCATTTAGACTACACAAAAAGTCCAAGAGCGAGCCATATTTTAAAGGACTGGCCAGCATCAAGTAAAAAGTTTATTAAAGTGATGCCAACGGATTACAAACGTGCCTTGGAAATGATGAAAAATTCAAAAACTGAAAAAACCTTATAGATCATGGGAAAGCTGAAAGGATTTATGGAATATGACAAATTGAAAGAAGAAGTCATTGATCCAAAAAAACGAATTGAAAATTATAAGGAATTTACCATTGCACCGAGCAACGATCAATTAAAAGAACAAGGTGGACGCTGCATGGATTGTGGAGTACCCTTTTGCCACAGTGGTTGCCCACTGGGTAATTTGATCCCAGATTTTAATGATGCCGTTTATAAAAACGAATGGGAAAAAGCCCTACATATTCTCCATTCAACCAATAATTTCCCCGAATTTACAGGTCGATTATGTCCCGCTCCTTGTGAAGAAGCCTGTGTATTGGGAATTATCAACCCTCCAGTCTCCATTGAATTAATTGAAAAATATATCGTAGAACGTGGATATTCAGAAGGTTGGATACAACCCCAACCTCCGAAACACAGGACAGGTAAATCTGTGGCAGTTATTGGATCAGGCCCCGCTGGACTGGCAGCAGCCCAACAGTTAAATCGTGCAGGACACCAAGTCACCGTTTATGAACGAGACAATAAAGTTGGTGGTTTACTTCGGTATGGTATCCCTGATTTTAAAATGGAAAAAAAGGTGATTGACCGAAGAATTGAGGTTTTAGAAGCGGAAGGAATTGTGTTTAAATGCAATGTAGAAATTGGTAAAACAATTAGCGCTGAACAGCTAGAAAAAGAGTTTGATGCCGTTGCATTGTGTACAGGAGCTACGATAAAAAGAGAACTGCCGATACCCGGAAGTGATTTAAATGGTGTTGTTCAAGCAATGACCTTTTTACCTCATAATAATAGAGCAGTAGATGGTCAACACGACCGTGATCCTAAATACCTTGCAAAGGATAAAAATGTGATTGTTATTGGAGGAGGAGATACCGGCTCTGATTGTATCGGAACGTCCAATAGACATGGTGCCAAAAGCGTAACCAACTTTGAAATCATGCCAAAACCTACTGATGCTAGAACGGATGAAAATCCATGGCCCTATTGGCCTTTTAAGCTAAAAACCAGTTCCTCCCATGAAGAAGGGATTCACCGAGAATGGAGTATCTTAACCAAAGAATTCATTGGAGATAAAAACGGTAATTTAAAAGCATTAAAAACCGTTGAAGTCAAATGGAAAAAAATCCCTGGAGAGCGTCCTCAACTTATCGAGAAAAAAGATTCAGAAAAAGAGTGGCCCTGTGAATTGGCGCTACTCGCTCTTGGTTTTACTGGTCCAGAAAAAACATTACCCGAACAATTTGGATTGACGTTTGACGCTCGTGGGAATGTAAAAGGTGAAAAACAATACCAAACCAATAAACCTAATATTTTCACAGCAGGTGACTGCCGACGAGGACAATCGTTAATCGTATGGGCAATTTCTGAAGGACGTGAAGCTGCACAGCAAATTGACACGTATTTAATGGGAACTTCCTCTCTTCCTAAAAAAGAGGCCTCCGGAGATTTAATTGCCGTTTAAAGATCAATGAGTAATCCGACATACTATTTTTTAGGAATGTTAGATTCGTTTTTACTTGAAAACAAATATGTTTGTAGCAAGGTAAACTAGAAAAACAAGGAATTAAGTTTTTTGTAATACTACCGAAAAAAAATCTGACATCTGTTAGCCCTGTCTCATTTTCAGCGTTTAACCAATATCAATGATCAGGTTAATTAATGAATGTCCTACGCAAGTGTTACTCAAAAAAGTCCACAAGTAGTTCAGGTTTTTCAACTGCTAAAATAAAAATGTACAAAAATGAAGAACAGTCCCAAATCAAAAGTAAAAAGAGCTCCTAAAAGAGGGAGCTATGATCCTAATGAAATTTATCGTATCCTCGATAAACACTACTTATGCCATATAGGTTTTCTCCATAATGGAGCTCCCGTAGTGATTCCGACAATGTTTGGAAGGAAAGACAATACCCTTTTTATACATGGAGCAAGTGTCAGCAGATTGGTTAACACCCTAGAACTAGGAATTGATGTAAGCATCTCTGTTGCGGAAGTTAATGGGCTTGTATTAGCTCGTTCTGCTTTTCATCATTCGTTGAATTATGAATCGGTTGTCCTTTTTGGAACAGGTAAATTAGTTGATGAACATAAGAAGGAAATGGCTTTAAAAATTATTTCAGATCACCTGATCAAACAGCGGTGGGAAGAAGTGAGACCTCCAAGTCAAAAAGAATTAAAAGCGACAAAAGTTATTCAAATTACTATTGATGAAGCTTCTGCCAAAGTTCGAACAGGGGAACCTATCGATGATAAAAAAGATTATGAATTGGATATCTGGGCGGGGGTTGTTCCTATTGTTACCAACTATGCGCAACCCGAAGTGGATACAAACGGTGTTCAACATTTAAGCACCCCCCAAAGCGTCCTAAAACTAATGCGCTAAACAAATAAATAGAATGGAAGTGAAATCTGGTACCCGATGAATACCGGTTTATTGAAATTCTAAAGCTTTCTTAAGAGGTACAAGAAAACATATTCCTTGAAAAAATCTTATTAGATCGTTTTTAAAGGTCACCCTTCCTAAGATGTCGTCATCCTATTTTTCATAAAATAACTATAAAATAGGGGAATGATTTTGATCGCTTAATTTGTTTTTAAACCTTTGTTGTATCTTTATAATGCCCGAAGATCATCCATGACGTCTAAACCCAAAAATTTAATGCCCTATTGTTTTGAAAACTACTACTCAGAATACTTCCCCATACTTTTTCGTTTTGCACAAAAATTTACTGGGGAAGAAGCACTATCCAAAGATTTGGCACAAAATACCCTGATTAAATTTTGGAAGTATTGGGATCATAAAACTTATCACAAGAAAGCCATCGAAGCTTTTTTATTTAAGACAGTCAAAAATGAAATTATTGATCATTTTAGAAAGCTTAAAGTTCAGCAGAAATTTGCCTCAAAGTTAGCGCACAATAATCATGTTGAAGAAACCGCATCCCTTTTTGATGTTGAAGATCGAATCAAAAAAGTCTATGATAAATTACCAGACAAAACACGTATTATTTTTCAGTTATCCCGAATCGAAGGGCTCTCTTATAAACAGATTGCTAAACAACTAGTTCTTTCTGAGAAAACAATTGAATATCATATTTCCAATGCCCTCAAGGCATTTCGTGGAGAATTTTATGGAAAAATTTAGGGAATAATGCTTTTAAAACGTTCCTCTCTTATAACGTAGTTAATTCCAAATATACACTATGGGAAAAAATACTCATATCGAAGCTTTACTATTTAAAAAACAAACAAAAGAGCTAAACCCTGACGAACTCTTGGTCCTTTCCAAATGGAAAAATAGTGACGACTTTGACCCCAATTATGAAAGACAAATAATCTCAACCGTTACTATTTTAAAAACAGATAAACAACTTCTAGAAAAATTTCCTTATGACGCGAGTTCTAAAGGAATTGAATCTATAAAAAAGAAACGAAACTGGATCAGAAGTATTGCTGCTTTTTTTATCGTTGCCCTGATCGGGGGTTTCTTTTGGGGTTACGTTTCACAATCCAATGCAACGGTCAAAATCATAGCCACAAACTATCAAAAAAAAGGAACCCTCCCAGATGGGTCAACCTTCATTTTAAATGAAAATAGTGAAATTAGCTTCCCTAAAAGCTTTGGAAAACAGAGTCGCAGACTCTCCCTTAAAGGGCAAGCTTATTTTGACATCCATCACAACAATGAAATTAGTTTCCAGATAGAGTTACCCGATCAATCCGAAATAAAAGTTCTAGGAACACAATTCACAGTCAATACCAGACATAAAAAACAGATCGAAACTTACTTAATCAATGGAAGTTTACTTTGGAAAAATTTTTCAAAAAAAGAAAAGTTAATGACCTCAGGAGAAGCACTTTATCTTCATTCTGACACCCAAAAATGGACACCGATTAAAAAAGAATCACTACCTACAATTATAGAATGGAAAAACAAACCATTTGTGTTTAAGAATCAAACTATAGCGGAAATAATGCTGGAACTATCCGCCTATTTTAATACGGAAATCACCTCAGAAAATACCCCCTTAAAAAATCAAAAAATAAGAGGTCAATTTTCTCGTGATATTAGCCTAAACGAAATACTAGAACTTCTGTCTAAGGCCTCCAATTTTAAATACTACAATGATCAATCAACACAAA
>CBFIJI010000045.1:0-16062 GCA_965662885.1 Flavobacteriaceae bacterium
CAACGGGACAGCCACTACAAAAATAATACGCCCATTCACTGAGGTTTACTTTCCCTAAAATAAGAGCTCCTTTGGCTTTTAGCTGACCAACCACAAAAGCATCAGCTTCCGTTTGGTTGTTTTGAAAAGCCGCAGCCCCAGCAGTAGTCGGCATATTGGCTGTATTAATGTTATCCTTTAATAGTATAGGCATCCCATAAAGTGGGTGTTCCATACTGTTCTGACGATCGCGATCTCTTTTTGCTGCTTCTTCTAAAATTGTTGGATTTAGGGCAATGATTGCATTTAGATAGGTTTCCCGTTGTAATTCAAAATGATAAATACGGAATAAATAAAATAAGCTGAGTTCTTGGTAAGTCAGGCGACCTGCTTCAATATGGGCTTGAATGCTTGGGATGTCCTGCTCTAAAATCAACGGTTTTAAGGCATCGTGTTTTTCCATTGAAAAGGAAGCCAACGCCTCTTTAAAAGGGAAGAAAAGTGTGTTTTTATCGGTGTGCAAGGATTGTAAACGACGATAGCGCATGCGTTTAATTTCATGCGTCGTATTTTCTGAAATTTCCATCGCTTCGTCATAGGGTTCCCATTGCTTAATCGAATGGTTTTCTGATTTACAACTAAAGAAAAGGAATATAAATACCACTAAAAACAGTGGAAAGGAAAGGAGATACTTTTTCATCAATAATCTATTTTAAAAATTTATTGAGAAAATTAAGGGTTTCTTTGGAAACAGCTTCATATTCTGGGCTAGAAATTGGGGAAGTCATCACATGATCTCCAGCTTCAGGAAACGCTTTTTTATATTTATTTTCTTGGGGAGTCCCCAATTGATCATACATTTTAAGCATCGCCGAAACGGAAACAACTTGATCTTGTACGGAATCGTTTTTATAATAATACCCCATAAAGACAGGAACTGTTACTTTTTTAAAAGTCTTTTTCTTATTCACTTCTTCTGTGAGTCGCTGAACATGTGGCAAGCCCTCTAGACGATATTTTGTGGTCCAATACTTTTGTTTTTCTGGACTGGCCCCTTGCATTAAATGATAATTGTCCCCATAAACCCATCGGGCGATGGTCAAGCCCCAAGGTTTGGAAAGTAGTTTTGAAGTGGGGTTAAAAATGGCAATGTTGGGAGAATAAAGCACCAGAGCTGCGATGTCTGGATCGCTGGCCATTTTTAGTGCTAAGGCACCTCCAGTAGAAGTTCCAATAACAATAACTTGTTCTCCTAATTGTTTAGCAATAGCCAAACTCTCAAGTGCAGTTTCCCAATAGCCTTGTGCTGTAAAATTTAAAAGGGGTTCCTGTTCTTTTAGACCATGTTGAAAAAGACGTGGTAGATAGAGATTAGCCCCAAAAGCCTTCGCAATTTGTTTATGTACGGGGTCACCTTCCGCCGATGAGGCTGAAAACCCGTGTAAATAGACCACACTGTATTTTGTTTTTTGGGCTACGGAATCATTAAAAATAATGTGCGCTGCGTTGTTGGGTTTTATGTTGGAAAAAGCGCTTTCTTTTTCAATTACCCATTGGTTTAGGTCTGAAAGATCTGTGGGGACTTCCGGGATCTCCATCTTTAGTGATGGGGTTGCTACACGAGGTCCGACCAAATAAACGCCACCTAAAACAAGAACTACCCATAAAAAAATTCGCAAAACTTTAAGCATCATATCCGTTTTAAAAAGTGATTCTAATAGGCGATAAAATCAATTAAAAAGAGTGGTAATAAAACTGTTCTTATCAAACAGTTGAAGATCCTCTATTCCTTCCCCTACACCAATGTATTTTACGGGGACCTTAAATTGATCTGAAATTCCCATAACCACACCTCCTTTGGCAGAGCCGTCTAATTTTGTTATGGCCAAAGCAGTTACTTCCGTTGCTGCAGTAAACTGTTTGGCTTGTTCAAAGGCATTCTGCCCTGTGGAACCGTCAAGAACTAAAAGTACTTCATGGGGTGCATCAGGAATCACTTTATCCATTACTCGTTTTACCTTGGTCAACTCGGTCATTAGGTTAACCTTATTATGTAATCGTCCAGCGGTATCAATAATCACTACATCAGCATCCTTTGATTTTGCTGATTGGAGGGTGTCAAAAGCGACAGCTGCTGGGTCACTTCCCATTTCTTGATGAACCATGGGAACGCCAACACGATCTGCCCAAATTTGAAGTTGGTCAATGGCTCCTGCTCGAAATGTATCAGCGGCACCTAATATGACATTTTTACCCGCCTTGGTATATTGATGGGACAGCTTTCCAATGGTAGTTGTCTTTCCAACTCCATTAACACCAACCACCATAATCACATGGGGCTTTGAAGCCAGAGGACTATCAAAATCGTTGGTTAAGTTGTCGTGTTGTTCACTAAGTAAGCCAACAATTTCTTCTCGCATGATTTCACTCAATGCGTCTGTTCCTAAATATTTATCTTTTGCAATTCGTGTTTCTAAGGCACGAATTATTTTTAGTGTAGTAGCTACCCCAACATCGGACTGAATTAGAGCAGCCTCCAATTCATCCAAAACTTCATCGTCCACTTTTGACCTTCCAGCAATGGCGGTTCCCAACTTGGATAAGAAGGACTTTTTAGTGGTAGAAAGTCCATCATCTAATTTCTTTTGTTGTTCTTTAGAAAAAATCGACTTAAGAATACTCATAATTTTAGTGCATAAAAAAAGCTACTGTAAAAGTAGCTTTTTTTTGATTTGTTTTTTAAAACCGTTATTGACTATCTAACCATTTTCCAGCTTTGTCTGGGGCAATGATAGTTTCTACAAAACTGTAGGAACTACTCCCGTCTTTTTTAACCATCTTAATGGCTTTTGTCAAACGTTTTGATCCTGTTTGTAACGATGCTACTGATTTTTTTGCCATGGCTTATTTGATTTCTTTGTGAACCGTCATTTTCTTTAATACTGGATTGAATTTTTTAACCTCCAATCGTGACGGTGTATTTTTTTTGTTCTTGGTCGTGATATAACGAGAAGTTCCGGGCATTCCGGAGTCTTTATGCTCAGTACATTCTAAGATGACTTGTATGCGATTTCCTTTCTTTGCCATAATAAAGTTTTATAAGTGTCCTTTGGCTTTAGCCTCTTTAAGGACGGCTGTGATTCCTTTTTTATTGATCGTTTTTAAAGCAGAAGTAGATACTTTAAGAGTAATCCATTTGTCTTCTTCGGGAAGATAAAAACGCTTTTTGATGATATTCGCTTCAAAGCGGCGTTTTGTTCGGTTCAAGGCGTGAGAAACGTTGTTTCCAAACATTACTTTTTTCCCTGTGATTTCACATACTTTTGACATAACTGAAAAGTTTTTAAACAAACTGGGTGCAAATTTACATTTTTTTATTGACTGACAAAACTACTATTTGATTATTTCTATGGGTTTTGTAATTTCTTTACAAATGATTTCAAGTGCTTTATTCACTGCCTTTCGCACTACTTTTTCACGGTGATTTCCAAACTGAAATTTAAAAGTTTGAACCCCTGTGGGTGTTGCCCACCCCATACATACAGTTCCAAGGGGAGCTTTGGGGTCTCCAGCCGTAGGGCCCGCATTCCCAGTTGTTGATAAAGCGTAATCCGATTTAAACTGTTTTTTTGCTCCTAAGGCCATTTCTGCTGCAACTGCTTCGCTGACTATCCCTTCTGAAGCGATGGTGATTTCGGATACGCCTAAAATCGTCTTTTTTGCTTCTGCTGAATAGGTGACAGCACTCCCTGAAAAATAAGCGGAGGCACCAGGAATTGCGGTTAACATACCGGCAAGTTTTCCCCCTGTACAGCTTTCTGCCAAAGCCAAGGTCTGCCCCTGAGAAGTAAATCGGCTACGTATTAATCCTTCTAAACTTTCCGCTTCTTCAAAGCCAAAGAAAATATCACTAATCATAGCGGTTAGCGCAATCATTTGATCGTCCACTTCTTTTTTGACCTGGGTTGGATTCGTTCCATAAGACGACAAGCGTAAACGTACACGTCCCAAACTAGGCAAATAAGCTAGTTTAATGGGGTCTGGTAGTGCATTTTCCCAAACTTCAATACGTTCGGCAATCACGCTTTCACCCAAGCCATAAGTCAATGCAGTTTTATGATAAATAAATGGAAAAGAAAAGCGCTTTTGCAATTCTGGAATGATGCCATATGTCATCAACCCTTTCATTTCATGGGGAACTCCTGGAAGGGCAATTACTACTTTATTATTGCGTTCAAACCACATACCAGAAGCGGTCCCGTAAGCATTTTTAAATATCGTTGCTTTCTTAGGCAAAAGAGCTTGTTCCCTATTTTTATCATTGATTGGACTGGAAACATATTTTTTAAACATTTGCTCTATGTGTTCTAATATCTCTGGATAGAGTACCAATTCGTCGTTAAAATAATGACATAGAGTATGTTTGGTAAGATCATCATTTGTTGGGCCTAAACCCCCCGTAAGAATCATGATATCAGCACGTTGTTGGGCTTCATCTAAAATCTTATTAATGGCTGCTGCGTTGTCTGAAATAGAAGTAATACGTTCAATGCTTACCCCTATTTTATTGAGTTCTTTTGAAAGATAAACTGCGTTCGTATTTACAATTTGACCAATCAGAATTTCATCCCCTATAGTTATCAGCTCTGCTTTCATTTTACTTTACTTTTATGGAAAACATGGATTCTCCTTCCAACGTCCCTTCTAAAACATCATCAATAGCAACAGGGCCAACTCCTTCTGGAGTCCCAGTAAAAATGATATCCCCAATTTTTAAGGTAAAAAAGGTCGAACAGTATGCGATCAGTTCATCAATTTTAAAGAGCATTTGTGCAGTGTTGCCTTTTTGTACCTCCTCCCCATTTTTAAGTAAACTAAAAGAGAGTTTGTTGCTGTCTTGAAATTGCGTTTTGGGTCGCCAATCACTAACCAAGGCGGAACCGTCAAAGGCTTTTGCTTTTTCCCAAGGCAGTCCTTTTTGCTTGAGTTCCTTTTGTAGTTTACGGGCAGTAAAATCTATTCCCAAGCCGATTTCGTCATAATACTTGTGCGCAAATTGGGGTTGTATGTGTTTCCCTATACGATTGATCCTAATAAGCACCTCAACTTCATAGTGAATTTCATCCGTAAAGGATGGAATAAAAAAGGGTTGTTTTTTTTGGAGTATGGAGGTATCTGGCTTTAAAAAAAGAACGGGTTCTTTGGGTTTTTCGTTATTGAGCTCTTCGATGTGAGCAGCGTAATTTCGTCCAACACAAATGATTTTCACGGGTCTTACTGATTTTTAGTGTTGAGTGCTCTTAATCGAATTTCCGTGAGTACTTTTTTAGTGAACCTTGGGAAGTCTGCATTTAAAATCCACCCAAAATAGCCGGGTTCATCGGCCAATACTTGAACAACTTTTTTCCCTTTGTGTTTTCCAAAACCAAAACACTCCTCGCCTTCTTTATTAAAAATGACAAAGCCTGCAAAGTCAGCAGTTTTTCTTCGTGTGGTAAAACTGTTTAAAAAAGGGATATTGGCTTCTAATTCACTGTAGCGTTCTAATTGCGACATCAATACATCATGGGTTGCTTTTGTGTCGGCCATTGCGGAATGAGCATCCTCTAAACTTTCATCACAATAAAATTTTAATGCGGCCGTCAATGTACGTTGTTCCATTTTATGGAAAATGGTTTGAACGTCAACCGTTTTAATTTTTTTAAAATCAAACTGAACATCAGCACGTAATAATTCCTCCACCAATAAGGGAATATCAAAACGGTCAGAGTTATATCCGGCTAAGTCACTATCTTTTATAAAATCGTGAATGGTGTTGGAAAGTTCTTTAAAATTAGAAGCATCGGCTACCATATCATCTGTAATTCCGTGGACATCAGAAGCTTCTTTGGGGATGGGTCGCTCAGGGTTGACCAACCAAACCTTTTCTTCTTTTTCTCCATTGATATGAACCTTTAAAACAGCAATTTCAACAATACGATCATTCGAAATGTCAATTCCTGTCGTTTCTAAGTCAAAAAAGCAAAGGGGGCGGGTGAGTTGTAGTTTCATTATAAAGGGATTTAATAGGGTAAGGTTTCCTTCCAGTTTTCAAGATAATCTGCAACAGATTTCACGAACTGTCCACCTATAGCTCCATTTATAATGCGATGGTCATAACTGTGTGATAAAATTAATTTTTTACGAATTCCAATAAAGTCTCCTTCTGGAGTTTCAATCACTGCAGGCATTTTACGGATAGCACCAATGGCTAAAATCCCGACTTGTGGTTGATTGATGATGGGTGTCCCCATGATGGAACCAAAATTCCCCACATTGGTTACGGTATAGGTTCCGCCTTGAACTTCGTCAGGTTTTAAAGCATTGTTTCGTGCTCTAATGGCGAGGTCATTCACTTTTTTTGCCAAACCAATGATGTTTAGGTGATCGGCATTTTTAATGACCGGTACAATTAAGTTGCCATCAGCCAGGGCAGTGGCCATTCCAATATTAATTTCTCCTTTTTGGATGATTTTATTTCCATCTACAGCGCTGTTAAGCAGTGGAAAATCTCTTAAGCTAGCTGCGACAGCTTTAATGAATAGTGGCGTAAACGTCAATTTTTCGTTTTCGCGTTGTGCAAAGGTGTTTTTTACTTTTTCGCGCCAATTCCACAATTCTGTAACATCGACTTCAACAAAAGACTGTACATGAGCTGAAGTTCTTTTACTCATCAACATATGTTCCGAAATCATCTTACCCATTCGGGTCATCTCAATGATTTGATCTTTTCCAGAATTTACGGTGACTGCTTTAGGGGTTTCTATAACTTGTGGGGCAGTAATGGGTTTTTGGTCAACTGCTTCGGTGGGTGCTTCAACAGATGATGAGGCTTGGGTGGGCTGGGTTCGATTTTCAATGTATTTTAAAATATCGTTTTTGGTTACCCGATTGTCTTTTCCTGTACCTTCGACATATTGTAATTCTTCTTCTGTGATCCCTTCCCGTTTAGCAATGTTTTTAACGAGGGGAGAATAAAAACGGTCACCTTGTGACTTTGGTGGTTTAACAAATTCTCTCACTGTTTCTATTTCAGAAGCCAGAAAAACATGTT
This sequence comes from Flavobacteriaceae bacterium, assembly GCA_965662885.1. Lineage (GTDB taxonomy): Bacteria > Bacteroidota > Bacteroidia > Flavobacteriales > Flavobacteriaceae > CBFIJI01. The sequence goes on from CBFIJI010000045.1 coordinate 7,073, forward strand.
CGGTAGCCACTTCTACTGGCGTGACTTCTTCAGAGGGTGATTCTTCATTTACCGCTTCCACTTCGGGTTGCTCTTCCATTTCTACTTCTATGTCGGTGAGGCTTTCGGATGTAGCAGCGAGTTCCCCTTCCACTTCAATGACAGCCATCACCTCCCCTACCTTGACTACATCATCTTCTTGGAAGCGTTTTTCAATTAAGACGCCTGCGACTTCGGAAGGAACGTCTGAGTCCACTTTATCGGTTGCGATTTCAACTATGGACTCATCCAATTCGATGGTGTCACCGATTTCTTTAAGCCATTTTGTGACGGTTGCTTCAGCAACACTCTCGCCCATTTTAGGAAGTTTGAGGTTAAAATGTGCCATAGGGTAAGGTTTTTATGCAAAAGTATCAAAATTCTTGTGATGTTTTCTCATTTTTAGGGAGATATGTATGTGTCCCCTTAGTGTCTTGCAATGGATTTTTCAAACGGAACCCTTGCCAGAATGCTTCTTCCTAAGGTGACTTCGTCGGTATATTCCAACTCATCCCCAACTGGAATCCCACGGGCAATCGTTGAAATTTTAATGGAATACGCACTCAATAGCTTGTAGATATAGAAATTGGTGGTGTCTGCTTCCATAGTTGCACTTAGAGCAAATATGAGTTCCTTCACTCCTCCCAAACGAACCTTTTCTATCAATGAATTTATTTTAAGGTCTTGAGGCCCTACCCCGTCAATGGGTGAAATGATTCCTCCCAAAACGTGGTAATGTCCTCGAAATTGCTGAGTGTTTTCTATGGCCATGACATCGCGAACATCTTCAACCACACAGACAATGCTTTTTTCTCGCTTTGGATTGGAACATATTTCACAAAGGGGTTGATCGGCTATGTTGTGACAGCTTTCGCAAAAAACAATCTGCTGACGCAAGGCTAATAATGCCGCTGAAAGATTGGTGGTGTACGCTTCTGGAGACTTTAATAAATGTAAGGCCAAACGCAGTGCAGAACGCTTTCCAATGCCCGGTAATTGAGCAATTTCTTGTACAGCGTTTTCAAGTAATTTAGAGGAAAAATCCATGCTGCAAAATAACAAAATTAATGTTGTTTCTTGTTTCGTACCTTTGACTTTTATTTTAACAAAATGATTTCACCTACTTTTATTTTATCCTTGATTATCGGCTATTTTTTGGTTTTAATTGTCATTGCCTATTTTACCGGTAAAGACGATTCCAATACTTCGTTTTTCAGTGCTAATAAAAGTTCACCGTGGTATCTTGTTGCTTTTGGAATGGTGGGTGCCTCCCTGTCTGGGGTAACTTTTATCTCTGTTCCGGGTTGGGTCGAAGGGACTCAGTTTACCTATTTTCAAGTGGTTTTAGGATATCTTGCCGGCTATTTTGTGGTAGCCTTTGTGTTGCTTCCCCTCTACTATAAAAACAATGTTACTTCTATCTACCAATACCTCAACCAACGTTTTGGTACCAACAGCCATAAAGCGGGTGCTTTTTTCTTTTTCCTCTCTCGGGTATTGGGTGCTGCTTTTCGTTTGTTTTTGGTCGCCATTGTTTTACAACAATTTATTTTTGATCCTTGGAATGTTCCTTTTGAAATCACTGTGATTCTTTCCATCGTATTGATTTGGATATATACGGCCAAAGGAGGAATTAAAACCATCGTTTGGACCGACACCTTGCAAACCACCTTAATGATTTTATCGGTTGTACTTTCCATTGTTTATATCAATCAGTCTTTGGGTTGGTCTTTTGGAGATTTTCTCAATGCTCCGGAATTCAAAGCCTACAGTACTGTTTTTCAAACCGATTCTTTTTTGGAACGCAATCACTTATTTAAATCTTTTATTGGTGGGGCTTTTATCACCATTTGTATGACAGGCTTAGATCAGGATATGATGCAAAAAAACTTGACCTGTCGCAATTTAAAAGAGGCTCAGATCAACATGGTGGTTTTCAGTTTTGTTTTGGTGCTTGTAACGGGTTTATTTATGTTGTTGGGTGCCTTGCTTTATATTTATGCTAATAAAGAGGGTATTGCCATGCCTCTTATGGACGGTAACCCGAAAACAGATTTATTATTTCCTGAAATCGCCCTAAATGGCAGCTTGGGTATTGGGGTGGCCATTACCTTTATTTTGGGGCTTATTGCGGCTGCTTATAGTAGTGCTGACAGTGCCCTAACTTCCTTAACAACTTCTTTTTGTATTGACTTTTTAGGATTTAAAGGAGAAGAAACCTCTCAGCAGAAGCGATTGCGAAAACTAACACATATTGGGATGAGCGTCCTTTTGGTCGTGGTTATCATTGTATTCAAACATATTCTTGACCGAAATGTTATTGATGGTTTATTGACTGTTGCAGGCTATACGTATGGTCCTCTTTTAGGTTTGTTTGCCTTTGGTATTTTTACCTCTTATGCCATCAAAGATCAATGGGTTTGGATTGTATTGATTACTGCCGTAGGGATTACTGCTGTTTTAGGGAATATTGATAGTGCAAGCCTTGGCGGTTATCAAATTGGCTATGAATTACTTCCTATTAACGGACTCCTCACTTTTTTAGGGCTGGTATTGATTCGTCGCAAGAAGAATTAAGGTACAGGCATTTTCCCATGCAATTGAATGCTCTTTTAATAGGGCGGCAAACTCGTTGTTTTCTGTTCCGGGGTTAAACAATACACGTTGGGGTTTTAGGTTTAAAATATAATCGTAATAAGCTGGTTGGTGTCGCGCTCCAATATACAAGGAAACGGTGTGAACCTCGTCAAAATGGGTAAATGGTGCTGCTATAGGTATGCCAAAAACTATGTCTTGTTGACGTCCCATGGCCACCACAGGATGGTGGGCGTTGACCAATTGTTGAATTGCCCGATAGGAATAGCGTTCTGGGTTGGAGGAAGCCCCCAAAACTAAGGTTTTAAGTGGGGTATTTACCATTGAATCATTGCACTTCCCCAGGTAAATCCACTTCCAAAAGCGGCCAAAACGATTTTATCGCCTTCCTTAACACGTCCTTGTTCCCATGCTTCTGTCAATGCAATAGGGATAGACGCTGCGGTAGTATTTCCGTAGGATTGAATATTATTATACACTTGACTGTTTTGTAAGCCAAACTTTTTTTGAATGAATTGCGCAATACGAAGGTTGGCTTGATGAGGCACCAGCAGGGAAATATCTTGAGGTGTCCAGCCTGTTTTTTTCAAACCTTCATTAATGACTTCGGAAAAGCGTACTACGGCATTTTTAAAAACCAATTGACCATTCATGTAGGGGTAATAGGAAATATCATCAGGATCATTGGCTTCTATAATTTCTGGAACCCAGCGGTTGGTACTTGGGCCAATCAATGATAATTCTTCTGCAAATTTTCCTTGGGAATGTAAATGTGTAGATAAAATTCCTTTGGTATTGTCATCTTCTCTTGAGATGACTACCGCTCCCGCACCGTCTCCAAAAATAACGGAGACTCCACGGCCACGGGTGGTCATGTCTAAGCCACCGGAATGGTTTTCAGCACCGATAACCAAAACGTTTTTATACATCCCAGTTTTGATAAATTGATCGGCAGTTGAAAGTGCGTAGATAAAACCTGAACATTGATTTCTAATATCCATAGCTGGGCAAGTGGGAATATCCAATTCTTCTTGAACAAGGACACCAGACCCTGGAAAATAATAGTCAGGACTAAGGGTTGCAAATAAGATTAAATCGATATCGTTCTTATCAATACCTGCACGTTCAATGGCTATTTTAGCAGCCTTAACCCCCATGATTGCAGTTGTGTTACCATCTCCTTTTTTGATATGGCGACGCTCTTCCACTCCAGTTCGTTCTACGATCCATTCATGTGAGGTGTCCATCAATTTGACCAAATCTGCATTGGTGACAACATTTTCTGGAACATACATCCCAAGGCCGGTAATTTTTGAGTTGAACATAAGTATTGAATTAAGTTTAGCAAAGTAGAAAAAAGGAACGGTAACTACAAATAATAAAAAAAGCGCCTCAAGGTAAGGCGCTTTGAATTACACATCAAAATAAACCAATTAAACAAACTGAATGTAATTATAGGTGGACACTTTCGCATTTAAATCATGCAAAAGGTGATACAATCCAAAAAAGGTACGATTGACATAGATAAAGTGTTTGGAACCTCGGTTTCCATTCATTTTACGCAACTGTTGCTCGTCTGAAAAATCTTTTGCTAGGTTGGAAATATTGTCCCAAAATGTTTCGTCAGAAAAGTCAAAGCTGTCCTCGTGAAATGGTTGGGTAAACAACCGCATCATTCGTTTAAACAACTGCGTAAAAAAGCTTACTTCTTCCTCGGTATCGGTAGGTAATAAAATTTCTAATTCATAAAGTAATCGTGAAAAAGCCTCTGGATTTTCAATATTTTCAGGTTTGGACAATTCAAAATAAGGAACATAAAAATCATCCGGAATGGCCTTAATACAACCGAAGTCAATGGCAATTAGTTCTCCTTCTGGGCTGACTAAAAAATTACCTGGGTGAGGATCGGCTTGGACTTTTTTAAGGACATGCATCTGATACATATAGAAGTCCCAAAGGGTTTGACCTAAACGGTCTCTTTCCGCTTGACTTTTGGTGGCATATTCTGGAAAGTGAACACCTTCCATCCAATCCATTGTTAAAATCTTATCAGTTGACCACTCGTTATAATAGGTCGGAAACTTTAGGTTAGGTATGGAAGCACATTGCTTAGAAATAAGCTGACTGTTTTCAATTTCTTGGAGATAATTGGTTTCTTCCAAGAGTTTTTCTTCCACTTCTTTAAAGTATTTTTCGGTGTCCTTACCTTTAAGGTTGAACATCTTTACTGCTACAGGTTTAACTAAAGCTAAATCAGAGCCGATACTATTTGCCACACCGGGATATTGAATTTTCACAGCAAGTTTTTTCCCGTTCTTTTCAGCCTTGTGTACCTGTCCGATACTGGCTGCATTAACAGATTGGGTGGCAAATGTATCAAAGACCACTGAAGGGTCTGCTCCTAAATATTTTCGAACCATTTTCTTTACCAAAGGTGGAGAAAGTGGTGGTACAGAGAATTGTGAAAGACTAAATTGTTCCACATACGCCTGTGGTAATAAGTTTTTTTCCATACTCAGCATTTGTGCTACTTTTAGAGCACTTCCGCGGAGTTGTTTTAAACCATCATATATGTCTTTGGCATTATTTTGATTGAGATTCTCTTTAGCATTTTCATTATTGACCACTTTTTCCCCATAGTAGCGGAGGTAGTTACCGCCAACTTTCATTCCTGTAGTAACCAGTTTACTGGCACGTTCTATTTTGTTGGTAGGTATGGAGTCGAGTGTTTTCAATTAGGCTGTTTTAATTTTTTCGTTCCAAATAAATTTCCCAAAGTCAATTAAAGCATCCAATGGGGTATTGTCAAAGACATCAAAAGCGGTTCGAACCGACTTTTCGATGGCCATATCTGTTTTTTCAAAAGCTGGGGAGGTGTCTTCCAACCAAAACTTCATTAAAAATAAGAGCTGAACCCATGCTGCTTCAGAAAAAACTTTTGGACTGTGTTGTGTTAAATTATTTTGCTTGGTTTCGTTCCCTTCATCGATGAGTTCGGTGGCGAAATTTTTAAAATGTTTACGCAAGCCTTTTAATTGAACTAAATCATTCATTTTTGTATGTTGTTGTCCTATGACAAAAAGAACATAGCTGCGATTGAGCAATAACACTTCAAAAAAAGTGAAATAGAAAGAAAGTAGTTTGTCTTTCGGTGCGCTTTTGGTGTAACTCTTTTCTTTGGTTATCAAAGAGAGCGTATTTTCGAAATAAGTGGTAAAGATTTCCTTCTTGATAGCATCTAAAGAGCCAAAGGTTTTATAGAAATCGGTTTCTTCTATCGCATTATCCTTACAAAATTTATATACGGAACTAGGAACGGTTTCGTGTTCCAAAACACTGTTGGTGTAAGCTTCGAATATTTTGTTTTTAATTTCCATTACTTTATAGTATCGTCACATTCAATATGTCTGCAAGTTAATGAATGTTTATCTTTTTTTAAAAATTATTAAACAAAAAATTTAATGTCAATTTGTCATACAACTTATATTGGTATTTTTTTTGCTTGTTGATGTATAACCTTAAATAAAAATCAAAATGACCAAAGGAAAAATCAATGTAGCTGTAGAAAACATCTTTCCATTAATTAAGAAGTTTCTTTATAGTGACCACGAAATTTTTTTAAGAGAGTTGATCTCCAATGCAACTGATGCAACAACCAAGCTAAAACACTTAAGTAGTTTATCCGAGTTCAAGGGAGATCTAGGAACCCTAGAAATAGAAATTAAAGTAGATAAAGAAGGCAAAAAGCTTCATGTTATTGACCGTGGTGTTGGGATGACGGAAGAGGAAGTTCAAAAATACATCAATGAAGTGGCGTTTTCTGGAGCTGAGGAATTTTTGGAACAATATAAAGATTCGGCAAAAGACAGTGGTATCATTGGTCATTTTGGTTTGGGTTTTTATTCTGCTTTTATGGTGGCGGAAAAAGTAGAAATCATTACCAAGTCTTATAAAGACGAAGCAGCAGCCCACTGGACTTGTGACGGTTCTCCAGAATATTCTTTGGTGAGCAGCGATAAAGAAGAACGCGGAACGGAAATCATTCTCCATATTGCAGAAGATTCTACTGAATTTTTGGAAGATGCCCGAATCAATGAGCTTTTAAATAAGTACAACAAATTTATGCCCATTCCGATTAAGTTTGGAACTAAAGAGGAAACTTTACCACTTCCTGAGGGGGCTGCCGAAGATGCTAAACCAGAAACCAAAACGGTGGACAACATCATCAACAACCCCAACCCGGCATGGACCAAAACACCTACCGATTTAAAAGACGAAGACTACAAGGCTTTTTACAGGGAGTTGTATCCTATGCAATTTGAGGAGCCACTCTTTAATATTCACTTAAATGTGGACTATCCCTTTAACTTGACAGGGATTTTATATTTTCCCAAGTTAAACAACGATTTAAACTTACAGAAGGACCGGATCCAATTGTACCAAAATCAGGTATTTGTGACAGATAATGTCGAGGGGATCGTTCCTGAGTTCTTGACCTTGTTACGAGGGGTTATTGACTCTCCAGACATTCCCTTGAATGTTTCGCGAAGTTATTTACAAGCCGACGGGGCTGTAAAGAAGATCAGCAACTACATCACCCGAAAGGTGGCCGATAAATTGAGTAGCCTGTTTAAAAACGACCGAAAGGCTTTTGAAGAAAAATGGAACAACATCAAAATCGTCATTGAATACGGGATGTTGAGTGAAGATAAGTTTTTTGAAAAGTCAGAAAAATTCACGCTCTACCCGACTACCGATGAGGAGTACTTTACTTATGAGGAATTGGAAGCGGCCATCAAAGAGCATCAAACCGACAAAGATGGTAAATTGGTAATTCTATATGCTTCCAATCAGGATGAGCAACATAGTTATATTGTTCAAGCTAAAGAAAAAGGCTACAAAGTATTACTCCTAGATTCTCCTATTGCTGGACATTTGATTCAAAAATTAGAGGGTAGTAAAGAAAATGTATCCTTTGTTCGTGTGGATGGAGATGCTATTGAAAATCTGATCAAAAAAGAGGAAGCCAGTGTTTCCAAGCTATCCGATGAAGAAAAGGATACCTTAAAACCGATGATTGAAGCGGTGGTAGAAGGGGGTTCTTATACAGTACAGTTGGAAGCCATGGACAGCAAGTCCCTACCTTTTGTATTGACTCAACCAGAATTTATGCGTAGAATGAAGGAGATGCAACAAACCGGCGGTGGCGGCGGTATGATGGGGAATTTCCCAGACATGTTTAATTTGGTGGTGAATACCAATCATGAGTTAGTCGGGCAAATCCTTCAAACTAAAACCGCTAAAAAACGGGAACGCCTTATCAAGCAAGCCTTGGATTTGGCGCGTTTACAACAAAACCTGTTAAAGGGTGAAGAGCTGACTAATTTTATCCAACGTAGTGTGGAGATGATTAAATAAACCTTTCTTCCCATTTATTAAAAACCCTGTTTCTTGATTGAGACAGGTTTTTTTTTAAAAATTATATCTTACAAAATCAAACCGAAGTGACTCCTACCCCTCCTTCTTTTTAGTGGACATACCATGGTTGATTAACATCTTGTAAAAATCTTTTTTAAACCTATTCCTTATATATTTTTTATATAAGATACCTACTTACAGTTAACCTCTTAAAAGAACCTTAATGTTTAAAAAAAAAATACCACCTCCCCCTTTTTATAAGTAAAAAAAATATTGATTATCTTTAGGTATCAAATCCCAAATTGTCTGCCCAAAATGAAAAACCTACGGAATATTCCCGTTTATTTTTCAGTATCGCAACTGCAAGAGTATTGTATCGGCAACGTATTAGGACATGATCATCCTACGAGACAATTCCTTCCGTTCTTTAGACACTACTGTTCCCCAACAACGGGAGGCTATCCAACGATTTTAAAACAGGAAAATACAATTCCTTTAGATGACGATATAAAATAAACACCATAAAGTTGAATTTATACAATAGTTGACTGTATGATGACAGAAAAAGACAAACATCTCAACTACCTAAAAATAGAATTCGAATGTTCAGTAATGAATCCTGTACTTTCTGAAAAGGAATTGAATATCTTAAAGAAATATGGAACGTGGATGGAAGCTCTTTTTTTGAAAAAAATCAATCCTTTGACCGAAAAACAAATTGCATTTTGTCGTCAATTAGAACTTGACAAACCGCCTAAAGAAAAATATGCCAATGTCTTTTGGAAATATTTAAAAAGAAAAGACTTAGCAAAAAAAAACGTATTAAACAATGTTCGCAAAAAAATAAATGATGATCGGGACGATTGGAAAAAAATTAGAAAAATGAGATTTTAATGTTTGATAACGGAGCTCATTGCGACCTATATTTTATAATCGCATTAGGAAAAACTGTTAAATGG
>CBFIJI010000046.1:0-15753 GCA_965662885.1 Flavobacteriaceae bacterium
CATCTCCTCTGTTTTCGGATTTCCAAACACGATAAGAAGCAAAATACAAACGTGCAGGATTATGTGGACTCACCAAAATGGGAGCATCCCAATTAAAACGTTCATAGGGGTCTCCTTCTAGAGCTTGCGGTTGGACAAAAACGGGTTCCCCGCTGGTTAAATCGATACGGTGTAAGCCTCCTTGTTGGGTTTCAGCATAAATAATATCGTTGTACTCTGGATCTGTTGCCGATTGATGTCCGTCAGCAAAAAGGGTTTTGTACCAATGTTTGTTGGCAATACCCTGTTGTTCGTCTGTGGCTGAGGGCCCTCCAGCAGAACCGTTGTCTTGTGTTCCTCCAAAAATATGGTAAAAGGGTTTGGCATTGTTGACAGCCACTTTATAAAACTGCGTCAAAGGTAAGTTTTTGATGTATCGCCAATTTTCGGCCAAATCAAAACTTTCATAAATCCCAGCATCCGTTCCGATCAGTAAATAATCCGGGTCGTTTTTCTTAAATGCAATCACATGATTATCGGAATGTTTTTTCTCTTCTTTAAGTTGAGTAAAGGTTTTCCCACCATCTTCCGAAGTCAATACACGAACGTTCATCAAATACAAACGGTCAAACTTGTGTGGACTTGCATACAACTCTTGGTAGTAATGCGGTCCTGTTCCACCAGAAACGGTATTGGACATTTTTTTCCAAGAGCTTCCTCGGTCCTCAGAACGATAAACAGCCCCTTGGGTACGATCCAATTCAATTGCGGCATACAGCACATCCGGTTGTTGTGGGGAGATGGCAATTCCTATTTTTCCCATATTGGATTTTGGTAAGCCATTTGAAAGGGCTTCCCAGGTTTCACCACCATCAGTAGAGCGGTGCAGTCCAGAACCTGGACCTCCACCCATCAATGCGGCAACGGTACGATGACGATCCCAAGTCGCAGCATATAAAGTCATGGGGTCACGAGGGTCGATCATAATATCGGTAACACCTGTCCATTCGGAATTCCCAAGTACTTGTTTCCAGTTTTTACCCCCATCAACAGTTTTGTATAAACCCCGTTGGCCGCCTTTGCGCCATAATGGTCCTTGAGCAGCTACCCAAACAACATCAGAATTGTCTGGATGAACGATGATCTTTGAAATATGTTCAGAGTCTTTAAGTCCACTATTGGTCCACGATTGACCTCCATCGGTACTGCGATAGATTCCATCACCATAAGCGACGTGTCGGCCACCAACATTTTCCCCTGTTCCCACCCATACGATGGAGGGATTGCTTGGGTCAACGGTAAGTGCACCTGTGGAATAAGAAGCTTCTTTATCAAATGTCGGAGTCCACGTGGTTCCTGCATTTTCTGTTTTCCATACCCCACCAGAACCAACAGCCACATACCAAATGTTTTCGTTGTTCGGATCAAAGGCAATATCGGCAATACGCCCCGATAAAAAAGCTGGACCTATATTTCTAAATTTAAAGGCATTTAGAGAAATATTATTTGAAGTTTTTGAAGCCGTTTTCTTTGACTTGCGTTGAGCCGTTAATGTTCCAAAATTGAACATCATAAGAAAACTAAAAAGATATAAATAGTTTTTATTCATGATTAAAAGCGTTTTGTAAATATTAAATGTAGTTTTTTTAAAGGGAAGCTTAAAAAAAATTCCATAAGAAATGCTGATATTTTACGATATTGCAATACAAACACTACTATTTTAAGTTTATTTAATTACCGTTTAACCGTTATGAAAAAACATCTTCTCCTCCTTCTCCTTTTGGGTTGTATTACCCCACTAATCGGTCAAAAGAAAACAAAGCCCAAAAAAAGTATCGATTCGCTTACGGTAGCTATGGAAAAAAATCAAGGGCTGCTTACCACCTACTTTGCTGAAGATAAATTATTTTTTGAGCTGCCTGACAGTCTTTTACAGACTGACCTGCTAATGGTTACACGATTTGTTCAATTGCCTAATGGTTATTCTGCCTATACCAATGCCGGTTCTAAAACCAGTGAAAATGTAATTCATTTTATTAAAAATGGTCAGCGTATTTTATTGACCCAACAATCCTATGTGAATTTAGCAGAAGAGGATAGTCCTATTAAAATAAGTGTTTCTCAAAATAATTTTCCGCCCATTCTTGCGGTATTTGAAATTAAAAACAAAGAAACCGATCGGTATTTGATTGATGTGACCAGCTATTTTAGCAAAGACTCTCCAGGGTTTAATTTGATTCGAAAAAGCAGTAAAGAATCTTTGAAAATAGGTGGCTTGGACAGTAAACGAAGTTTTATTGATGGAGTAAAAAGTTTTCCAAAAAACACTGAAATTCGTCATACGCTAACCTACAGTAGTAACAAAACACCTCGAGGAAATCGTACAAAATCCTTGAGTTTTCAAGTCAATCATTCCATCATTGCGTTACCGGATGATCCAATGCCTGTTCGCTATGGTGATTCCCGTGTTGGGTGGTTTTCGCTATCGAAATACAATTACAGTTCCGATGCCTTAAAATCGGACGACTACGAAATCATCCGTAGATGGCGTTTAGAGCCTTCTGATCCTGAGGCTTATGCCCGAGGGGAACTGGTCACTCCGATTAAGCCAATTGTTTATTATCTGGACCCCGCCACACCATTAAAATGGCGTCCCTATTTTAAAATGGGAATTGAAGATTGGAATTCAGCCTTTGCCAAAGCAGGTTTTAAAAACGCCATCATTGCCAAAGAACCCCCGACTAAGGAAGAAGACCCTGATTTTAGCGCAGAAGATATCCGCTATTCCACCGTTCGCTATGTAGCTTCAACTACCCGTAATGCGGTTGGCCCTAGCGTTTCCGATCCAAGAACTGGAGAAATCATTGAAAGTGACATCATTTGGTACCACAATCATTTACGTTCCTATAGAAATCGTTACTTATTGGAAACTGGAGCGGCAAACCCAAAAGCTCGTACGTTGAAAACTCCAGAAAAAGAAATTGGTGAGATGATGCGACGGGTAATCTCACATGAAATTGGACATGCTTTAGGGCTTCCACACAATATGAAAGCAAGTGCTGCCTACCCCGTGGACTCTCTCCGTTCTGGTAGCTTTACCCAAAAAATGGGAATCGCCTCTACCATTATGGATTATGCTCGTTATAATTATATCGCTCAGCCCGGTGATGAAAATATTCGTTTTATCCGACAATTAGGCCCTTATGATGATTATGCCATTGAATGGGGGTATCGCTACTTTCCTGGAGAAAACTCAGAGTCTGAAAAAGTTCTCCTTAAAAAAATGGTGGATTCTAAAAGTTTAGATCCCTTGTATATGTTTGGTTCTGGCGGCTATGATCCCGATACCCAAACAGAAAATATTGGAGATGATCCGGTAAAAGCAAGTACCTACGGTCTTAAAAATTTAAAAATTGTCGCTGAAAACTTAGAGTCATGGACCACCAAAGACGGACAGTCTTATGATGATTTGGAAGAGTTGTATAAAGAAATGGTCGGTGTTTATCGCCGCTATATTTATCACGTCTTAAGAATGGTCGGAGGTGTTCATGAGACTTTAGTGGTTAAGGGTCAAAATACAACCCCATATAGGACTGTTGCGGAAGCAGATCAGTTAAAGGCTTTAGCCTTTTTAGAACAAAACCTTTGGAATGCGCCCTCTTGGTTGCATTCGAAAAGTATGATTTCTAAATTTGAGCAACAAGGTGTTTTTGATCTAATTTCTAATCTCCAAAAAGCGGCAATGATGCGCATTCTTAGAACCTCAACTTTAAATAGAATGTTGTCCACTCAAACCACCTTGGAAGGGAATCCGCTTAGCGTGAGTACCTTGTTGGATACTTTGATAACACAACTGATCTTAAACAATGAACGTCCCAACCTTATGGCGCGAACGCTTCAAAAAAATACGGTAAATCATTTGCTTGAATTGACTGAGGACACCGACTTACAAGTCGAAATTCGGGGGCTTTTAGCAGTTAAGCGTCAAAGCCTATTGAAATATTTTAAAGCAAGACGCTCTAAAGGGTCTATGGAGGAAAAAGCGCATTATCAGTATTGTTATAATGCCTTAACTTCGGAATAGGTTCTCCAAAGGGGTAGCGCATATTAAAAAAAATAGGATGAAAACAATTCAAATCTTTGTTACTGGGGGAACCTTTGACAAAACCTATGACTACATTAATGGAAAACTCTTTTTTAAAGAAACCCACCTTCCAGAAATGCTGAACCGAAGCAGAAGTCGTCTAAACATCCAGGTCAATACGTTGATGATGATCGACAGTTTGGAGCTGACAGAAACACAGAGTGCGGAAATTCTTAAGGCCTGTCAAGATTGTACAGCAGACCAGATTGTAATTACCCATGGAACCGACCGAATGACAGAAACAGCTTCCATTTTAGCTCGGGCCGCTATCCAACATAAAACCATAGTATTAACGGGAGCCATTATTCCTTATGCTTTTGGAAGTTCATCAGATGGTTTTTTCAACTTGGGATGTGCGCTTTCTTTTGTTCAAACCCTTAAGGAAGGAGTTTATATTAGTATGCACGGCCAATATTTTGATTGGGATAAGGTGCGTAAAAATACAAGCAATGGGGTTTTCGAATCCTTATAAAACAAGACGTTAAAAAACTTCTGCCATCATACAACGAGCACTTCCACCACCACCACGTTCTATAGTGTCTAATGGACTATGAATGATTTTGGCGTGTTGTTCTAGAGTGGAAAGCTGTTGTGGGGTCAATGAACGATAGGCTGTTGAACTCATCACTAAAAGTGGGCTTTTTGCTCCTTGAAGTAAAAGCATGTTTCCCGCAAACTGACTCAATTGCCCTTCGGATAAGGGGATAATTTCTTTTCCACTCTCCAAAAGTTGAGCGGTTAACAATTCCCGCTGCTCTAAATCATCAATACTAGTCAATCCAACCAAGGCAAAAGTAGTTCCAACGCTCATCATTACATTGGTATGATAAATAGGGAGGCGTTTTCCTTCCACAGTTTGATTGGCATTAAAGTAAATTGGGTCGTATCCCATATCTAAACAAAAGCGAAAAAACAATGCGCGATCAGTACGTTCAGAGAGTGCTGCATAGGCTTTTTTATGAATACGATCTAAGACCATACTTCCAGTACCTTCTAAAAACTGGGCTTTATTTTCGTAATTGGAATAATCCTTTTCAACAAAGATTTCTACACCGTCATTTTTTAAGGTCTCAAAAATGGCTGGTGTACGTTCTTTTCTCCGATTTTTAGCATACATGGGGTAAAGTATGGCTCGATGCTGGTCGTGAAAAGAAACCCAATTGTTTGGAAACAAAGCATCTGGAGTATCCGGTTCTGGATTATCTTGATGCACCGTAACCTTGATCCCTTCGGAACGGAGTAATGAAACAAAAGCATCAAACTCTTGTTGTGCTTGTTTGGCAATGCGCTCTGAAGTCCAATCCGCAAAACCCTTTTGATAAAAATTGGTGGTAGCCGTCTGATCGTTCATTCGAAAACGATGAGGACGCACCATTAAAATATGTGAACTAAGTCCATTCATAATTAATACTTCCGTTTTAATGGTAAAGTCGAACATCTAAAGAGTCCTCCTTGTTTACCTACTTGTTGATAGGAAACTTCTTCAACTTGAATTTTGTGTTGAAAAAGCCAATCGTTTAAACGATCAAAACTGGGGTCAGAAATAACAAGATCGGGAGCAATGGAAAATACATTGCAATTCATTTCATACATCTCTTGTTGATTGACATGAAACATGTTTTCTTTTCCGTAGCGTTGAACCAATTGTTTATAAGCTGTTGTATCGAGGAACCCTTCCGGATGTATAATGGCATATTGAGTCCCTACAGGTTGAAAACAACAATCCAAATGCAAAGCGGTTTCATAAGCATTGGTATTGGACTTTTTTAATTCAAAACCGATGACCTTTTTGTTTGGAAAAAACGCTTGTAAGGCGTTTACCGCATGAATATTAGTACGGGCTGTAATCATCGAAGGGTAATCCTTCTGATCGTAGTAGCCAACATAGATAAAGGCTCCATCAAGAATAACATCCCCTCCTTCAACGTGAATATGCTCGGGAAATGTAATTATTTTTTCAGGAGCTATTTGATTTAATAGGGGTTCAAATGCAGCCAATTCAGAGTCGCGTAAGGGGAGAATATTGGATCTAAAAAAGTAATCCTCAATAACAAATCCAGTATCACGTGCAAAAATTTGATTGCAGTCTTCCAGAATTCTCGGTCGTTCTACTTTTACCCCATGTTTGGTCAAGGCGGTTGAAAAGGAATTTATTTCGGCAATCATATCCGATTCTTTAGGATAGGTTCCAGCAAGTAGATGTTCTCGTGATTTGGGGTCATAAATATCCTCTAATAAAGGAAGCGGACCATTACTTTGTGCTGTTCCAAGAACAACTTGCTCCAAAGGAGAAGTTTCATTTTGTATATCTAGTCTGATCATTGAAAAAATGTCTTCAACAAATTAAAATAAATTTAAGAGAATAAAAGCAGCTGTACGTATCTTTATATAAAAATAAACTTATGCCCATAGCAAATCTATATACTACAGGTTTTCAACAACGCAATAGAGAACACTTTGCTTCTATTGTTCGGATAGCTTTAGCAGACCGTACCATTACTCAAGAAGAAAAAGATTTTTTAAAAAGAACAGCATTAAAACTTCAGATTGAAGAAGCTAATTTTGAGGCTATTTTAAAAAATTCAACAGCGTATAATATGACTTTTTCGTACAGTGAAGCAGAACGTTATGAACGTTTATTTGATTTAATTCGAATGATTTTGGTGGATGAAATTGCCTTGGAATCAGAAAAGAAAATAGTCAAACGTTTAGCCATTGGATTAGGGTTCCCTATTAACAAGGTGGAAGAAATTATCCCTAAAGCATTAAAAATTATAGAGAGTACTTCAGATGCCGAGACGTTTATGAAAAAATTAAAGCACTAGTCTTTTTTGTTGAGAGCTATTTTTAAAATCACGGCCTCAGCAACAAGGCAGACACCACTGTTTAAAACAATCAAGGCTAGGGTACCGAAGAGAAACCATGGCTTCCCTCCCATCTTAAATATTATGGCTTCTCCAACAAGAGAAACCCCTAAACCAATCAGTGATAGTCCAATCACCGAAAAGAAAAGCCAACGCATTTTTAAAGTCATTTTTATTTTAAAAATACAAAAAACGCAGTGTACATCTTGCAATTAATCTAAAATGGTGAAGTTGGTGAGTTTAAAACCGATTTCTTCATCCATTTTCAGTTGATCCATATCAAAGTACAATTGCTTGGGAAAACCGTAAAGTGGATTAAAATCAAGATTAGCCACTACTGGATTTTTAGCTATTTTCTCTTCAATAAATTCAAAAAAAACATCCATTGTTTTATAGGGGACATAATCTTGGGTAACTGCCAAACCATTTAGGGCAACAATTTTTCCGTCACGAACTTCTACATGTTTAGGTTCTAGAAATTCATCCGGACATTGACAGTGTAATTCTTGGATGACCGTATAATTTCTAATTGCTTTAGCCTCCCATAACTGCTTGTGCTGCTTTAGGATGCTTATTTCTTTTTTAAAGCTTGTTTTTGAACAACTAAAAAGAATGAAAAAGGAGAAAAGGAAAGGGTAAATATATTTGGGCATATCTATAGTTTTATTAAAATATACCAAATATTATACCAAATTGACTTTTAATTGTTTCAAACGCTGTTGATTCGAATAAATGGACTAGCTGCTTAAAACTGTAAAAATTAATCGAAAAGGGTGAAATCGGTTAAGGTGTAGCTTACTTCATCATCAGCCATCCGTTCATTCATATCAAAGAAAATGGTCGTTGGAAAACCATAAGTCGTATTGTATTTTACCCCTCCAGCAAATGGATGACTATTACTTTTTTTGGTGATTAACTCAAAATAATCATCGATGGTTTTAAAGGAATTTACTCCCTCTGGAATTAGGTTTCCATCAACGGAAAACACTTTCCCATTTCGAACCTCAATCACTTTAGGTTGCGTAGCCTCAAAAGAACAATAACATGTCATTTTTTGAGTAATGGTATAATTCTTAATTTGATTAGAAGCCCAAATTTTTTGATACTTATTTAAAGCTTTTTGATCCACTACAAATTTTCTTTGATCACTGAATGAACAAAGAAGTATCACAAAAAATAAAAGCGAATATTTTGATTTTTGAATCTTCATTTTACTTGGTATAAACGCTAATTTAAAATAATAAAATCAGTTAACGTAAAACCAATTTCCTCATCAGCAATCCTATCGTCCATGTCAAAATAAATGGAGTTGGGGAAACCATAGGTTGGATCATAGGAAATTTCAGAAATAACTGGATCTTCTGCAATACGGTCTTCGATGTAATTAAAAAAATCATTGATTGTTTTTACATTAAAATCATTTTCAGTTAGCGAGTTGCCATTAACAGATTCAATACTGCCATTACGAACAACTACGACTTTTGGAAGGGTTACTTCCTCCATACAATAACAGGATACTTGTTGTGTTATTTGATAGTCATCAATATTCGCCGTTAACCACTTATTTTTTTCTGTAAGGGATTCTGGAATCTCATCCTGAGTAGTACAGCTTACAAATAGCAATAAGAGGAATATATAAGTGCTGAGTAATTTCATCAATAAATTATTTTGTTAGAGACAAAACAAAAATTATACCAAAGAATAGAAGATTGACTACTGCCTTATTTCCGATAAAGTTTTTTAGAAAAGAAATAGGAAGCTGTTCCTAAAATTCCAATAAAAACGACGGCATAATAAACAAAATTAGGTGTGATTATTTTATCTCCACTAGCATAGGAATGCAATCCTACCAGATAAAAATTCACCCCAAAATAAGTCATCATGATACTTCCAAAGGCCACTACACTCATCAAGTTAAAAATCCATTTTCCTTGAAGACCGGGGATAATTCTCATATGGATGACAAAAGCATAAACCATAATACTAATCAAAGCCCACGTTTCTTTTGGATCCCAACCCCAATAACGTCCCCAACTTTCATTGGCCCACATTCCACCTAGAAAATTTCCTATGGTTAACATAATCAATCCAACGGTTATGGCAAGTTCATTGATGATGGTCAATTCCTTAATATTGAGTTTTAACTTTTGCTTGTTGGATGAATTGGTAAAAAGCATCAATAACAACGCAACCACACCAATGATCATTCCCAAAGCGAAAGGACCATAACTCCCAACAATAACAGCAACATGTATCATCAACCAATAACTATCCAATACAGGCACTAAATTGGCAATGGAAGGGTCCATCCAATTCCAATGAGCGATCATAAGAATCATTGCCGATACAAAAGCAGTAGCAGCAAGGGTTAAAGAAGAGCGTTTTCCAAAAATTAAACCAAAAAACTGAGTAGCCCAGGCCACATAAATCATGGACTCATAAGCATCACTCCAAGGAGCGTGACCCGAAATAAATGCACGAGCTATCAATCCACCCGTGTGGAGAAGGAATAAAAAGAAAATCAATGCCTTAAAAACACGGATACTGTTTTCGATAAGTTTGTTGTTATAAAATATTTGAAGAAGAAGGACAATAAAGAACAAGGTGCCCACATATAGATACCAACTGAATAACTTTTTAAAAATATCATAGCGATTATAAAGTATTTCTGCCTTGATTTTGTCCTCAGAAGGCATTACTTCCCCGCCAAAACGTTGCTGAAAACCAGCAACACTTTCTAAAAGGCTTTCCGCTTGTTTATAATCCCCATCCGATTGGGCAACTCGTAAGGATTGGAAATAAAGCGGTAAAATATTGTGAACATAGAGGGAGTCTTTCCCTTTAAATGCGGCAGTAGCTAACTCAGGATAGGAAACCCATTTATTGTTTGGATCATCAGGAATTGGAAACATTCGCATTACTTTCCCTTCCAAAGCAGCGTATAAAAGGTTTACCCGCTTATCAACTTCAATAAAATCTTTTTGGAACTGATTGGGAACTCCAGTACGGTAAGCTTGTTCTAATTGAGTGGCAATCTTATAATTCCCTTGTTGATCAAAAAAAGCAATCAATGGAGCATATTTGTCTTTGGGTCCTACACCCGTAATTTTTCGTATGCTGTCATTTCCACGCTTTAAATAAATGATAGGGACATTGTACCAAATAGCAGGATTATTCATAATGGAAAGCAATACCTGATCGGAATTGAGTTCTCCATAAGTGTCGTACTTACTCACCTTTCTCAACAGTTCAGAAGAAAAGGTATTGGCGGGTTTCATTCGTCCACCAGCATCTTGAATAACCAAGGCTCCAAATTTTTCAGCATGACTAACAGAAATAGCATCAGCCTGAATAATGGAGTCAAAATCGATGGCTTGCGTTTGGGTATGCGAAGGGCTTTGAGCAAAAGTAACTAGGCTTCCGAAAAGCATAAAAAGGGTTAAGGAAACTTTCTGCTTTTGAATTTTTTTAAGGGATTTTGACAAGTCCTTAAAACGAGTTTTTCCAAGGAAGAAAATACCTATCATACTTAAATACAGTAACATATAGCCCACATAAGTAATCCAAGTACCCCACCAATCATGATTCACAGATAGTATGGTTCCCTTTTCATCGGGATTAAAAGAAGATTGAAAAAAACGAAAACCCTTGTAATCCAAAATATGATTCATATAAATATCATAATCGAAGGTTTCATCTCCTTTTACAGTGACCTTACTTTTAAAAGAGGAATAGCTTTTTTCTGTCCCGGGATAACGTTCCGCTATAAAATCATTGAGTTGAATGGCAAACGGTAATTCTAAAGGTAGCGATCCAAATTGAAGATAAAAGTCCAAGCCGCCAAGGCTAACTTTTTTAGGGTCATTACTCGTTCCTTTCCCACCTAAAAGCGTAATGGTTTCTTCCGCACCTTCTACCTCTACTCTTAATTGAAGCGCATCCTGACTTGCTTCTTGTTGTTGCTCTGCTTTTACTACGCCAAATTTTCCACGTAGAGCAGGCTCAGGAAATACAAATTGAAAATTAGGAATGCTGTATAAAGATCGAAGCTCTAAGGGACTTTCAGTATTCGCAGCTAAATTCCCTTGAAACTGATCAGCCATCCGCATAAAACCCCCTTCAAAAGGAGACTCAATAGTATATAGGCCTTTGTCTAAACGAATATTGATCGCACCATCTTGAGGTCTATTTAATGTGAACAGAATATTGTGAATACTAGTAATATCCCCTTCTTTAAGATAATGGTCGTGACGGTTTCCGTCTCCAGATTCTACAATTTTTAAATAACGTTCTCCCGTTTCGTCTAAGATCAAGCCTTCGGTAGCATCTTCAAAAAAGTCCACATAAGCAATGGAAAAATTTTGACCATTAAAATCATTATTCCACTGAAAATTATTATTAACATGTTCGGAAAGCAAGAGGTTACTTTCTAACTTTTTTCGTCGAGGAGAACCGTCAATAGTACCATCGACATATACGGTCAAATATGTTTTTTCTGATAAAAATTGATTTTCTGTCACTCCTTCACGGATGGGCATCATCCCTTCATAACCAAAATAACGGGTTACAAAAGCACCTAGAAGAATCAGAATAAAGGATAAGTGAATGGTGAGTACGGCCCATTTTTCTTTTCGTAGCAATCGATATTTAAAAATATTGCCAATAAAATTGAGCATCAATAATGCCATGATAAGTTCGAACCACCAAGCGTTATAAATCCAAATCTTTGCCGTATCAGTGCTATACCAACTCTCAATAAATGTTCCCAAACCCATGGCTGTAGGAAATAGAATAAAAAGAACCGCAGTTAGCCGATTAGAAAATAAAACTTTTAGAAGCATATCTTTCATCATAAATCACCTTCAATTTTCGGCAAAGATAAGGCAACTCCATTAAACCCAATACTACTTTTTTAAAAGATTAAATTTAGGATGAGTAATACAATTTCAATGAGAAGAGCAAGCGACAAAACAGTAAAAGTGGTTTCCTTTTTTAATTGCCCTAAAACAGCTGTTAAATAGGACATGGAAGCAAAAACACAGAGAACCAACTGCAAAAGATTTTGATTATTCATTCCTTTGATAGTAATGTAATAAGAAGCAAAAGCTCCTGTACATGTCAAAATAATAATACAGATGGGAAACAATAATAGGAAGTAAGCGACATAAAACTGTTTTAGTTTGTTATAAAACATCATGGTGGTAGATTTAGGTTATACAAATTTACAAAAAAATGCTTGTTTTTACTTTTTGTAAGCGAGAAGAACATGTCCTTTTTTAAAATGAAAAGTCTAAACGAAGACCCTGATTGCGAACTCAACCCTTTTTAAAGAAAAATGAAACTTGATTTAAGGATATAGCGACTGGTTTAGTATTTTTGCCCGTAGATGGAAATTGTTCTTCTTGGTTCTGGAAATGTCGCCACACATTTAAAAAATATATTAATTCAAAAATCAGAGATTAATATTACCCAATGGTACAGTCGTTCTTTTGAGGGAACGGTTTCGGAAGACGGAATTCCCATAACCGCATCGCTTGCCGATATAAAAACAGCTGATTTATATTTATTGGCCGTTTCAGATGATGCCATCCCCGAACTATCTGCTCAACTTCCACCGGCTGCGTTTGCCGTGCATACCGCTGGTAACGTTGCTCTTAATGCATTGGAAAACGCTGGAGCTAAAGGGGTTTTTTATCCCTTACAAACTTTTTCAAAAAAACGTACACCCAATTTTTCGACTATTCCTATCTGTTTGGAAGCCGACAGTAAAGAAGGCCTTCAACGACTACAATACTTGGGACAACTATTTGATGCCCCGCTGCATTTGGTGAACAGTTCTGAACGGATGCACCTACATCTAGCTGCGGTTTTTGCTAATAATTTTACGAACCACCTTTATGGGATTGCGGAAGCAATCTGTTTACAGAAAAATGTTTCTTTTGATTTACTCCAACCATTAATTCAAGAAACAGCTGCTAAAATCCTGACACTTTCACCAAATAAAGCACAAACAGGACCGGCAAAACGAAAGGACATCAATAGTATTAAAAAACACCTTGACCTATTGGAGAAAACAATAGACAAAGAGGTCTATACCCTGCTAACAAAATCTATTCAAGAGCATGAACAATAAAAACTACAAAGAAATTCTTCCAAACATCAAAACCTTTATTTTCGATGTTGATGGAGTTTTAACTGATGGAAAAATTTTACTTTCTGCCGATGGTGAGTTCCTCCGTGCAATGGACACCAAAGATGGTTATGCTATAAAATGTGCTCTCATGATGGGGTATAAAGTTGCCATCATTTCAGGAGGAACAAGCGAAGCCGTTCGTGACCGTTTTAAAGCGTTAGGACTTTATGATATTTATTTGGGGGCACATCACAAACTAGAACCCTATCAAGATCTTTTAGATAATTATGACTTAAATCCTGAAGAGATCCTCTATATAGGAGACGATGTTCCCGACATTCCAGTAATGGAAAAAGTTGGCTTAGGATGCTGTCCGCAAGATGCTGTTTCGGATGTTAAAGCCATGGCAGATTATATTTCTCATAAAAAAGGAGGGCAAGGCTGTGTTCGTGAAATTATTGAACAAGTACTTCGTGTTCAAGGAAAATGGTCACTTCAGGTGGGGGCCAGTAAGGATTAGTACGATGAAATTAAACGGTTTTGAACTTATTTTAGCCTCAGGTTCTCCAAGGCGACAAGCTTTTTTTAAGGAAATTGGACTTCCTTTTCGAGTGGAAACCCATCAAGTGGATGAAGACTATCCTGAACACCTGCAGGGCGTTGCCATTGCTGAACACATTACTGCATTAAAAGCAGCACCATTTCGAAAAAAAATACAGCCCAATCAATTAGTCATTACTGCGGACACCATTGTATGGCATGAAAATCAATGTCTTGGTAAACCCAAAGACAAAGAAGATGCGCACCAAATGTTGTCCTCACTTTCGGGAAAAGAACATCAAGTGATCACTGCTGTGGGGTTCTTATACGGACAAAATTGGCAATGTATTCATGCCGTTACTTCAGTGCGTTTTAAACAATTGAGTGCTGAAACCATTGAAAATTACGTCAATTCAAACGACCCTATGGACAAAGCAGGAGCTTATGGTATTCAAGACAGACTCGGAACAATAGGAATCGAATCCATAAAGGGAAGTTATACCAATGTTGTTGGACTTCCTGTAGCGCAAGTTGTAGATAAAATTAAAGAAATTGTTGAAGGTTAATTTTAAATCTCAACAAAAACAAATATCTTGGTAACATGAAAAAATTATTTTTTCTTGCTTGCCTCTTTTTATTAACGCAATGTGGTGTGCCCCAACAAACGACCTTCGGAAAGCCGCTTAAATTATCAAAAGATTTTAAAACATATTGGTTTGATGGTACCGCTGAAATTAGTGCCTACCAATTAAAAAAATCACGCTACGGTGAACTCCGAGAGGGACAAGCTACTTTGATTTATGTCACCGAAGATTTTTTAGAAGACGCACAGGTAAAAGCCAATACCCGATCCCGTTCAAGCTACCCTGTTCTTAAACTAAATCGCAATACTGCTTTTTTAACTGGAATATATCCCTATAACATCATGAGTAGTTCTTTTACCCGTCTCGGGTTTAGTGAACCCCTTGTTAAAATTAGCACATCCGTTCAAGAATGGTGCGGACAAGCTTATCTACAACTCAATCGTAGAGGAAATTTTGCTATAAAAAGTCATTCTTATTTTGAAGGAGAAGCCGACCAAGACATCACTACTGCTCCAGTTTTGACAGAAGATGAACTTTGGCATTTAATCCGAACACAGCCAGATCAATTGCCCTTGGACGAACAACTGATTTTACCCAGCATGGAGTATCTTCGACTCCACCATCAACCGCTAGTCCCTCAAAAAGCGGTTTGCAGCTTACAAAAAGGAGAGGAAGAAACTTCTTATACCATCAACTATCCAAAACTTGGAAGAACCCTCAGCATTAACTTTCGTAATGAAGCCCCTCACTTGGTGGAATCATGGGAAGAAAAAGAAGGGGGAAATCCAAAAAATCACAGTTCTGCACAACGAATAAAAACCTTAAAACTTCCCTATTGGAAATTAAATCAATTGGGTGATGAACACTTTAGAGATTCCCTAGGACTTAAATAAAAAACATGCAATTACTTCAACGAAAAACGGTTCTCCTTTTGGCCTTTTTAAGCAGCTCTTTGTTCTACGGACAAGATGCAACAACAATTTACAAACAATTGGAGAAATTCAATTTTTTAGGGTCAGTACTCTATGTAGCTGCGCATCCAGATGATGAAAACACCCGAATGATTTCTTACTTTTCCAATCATGTAAATGCACGAACTGCATATCTTTCGATGACTCGAGGAGATGGGGGGCAAAACCTTATCGGAACGGAATTAAGAGAAGGATTAGGCGTTATCCGAACACAAGAGCTACTAGGTGCACGATCAATAGACGGTGGAGAACAATTTTTCACTACGGCTAATGATTTTGGTTTTTCCAAACATCCTGAGGAAACCCTTAGTTTTTGGAATAAAGAAGAGGTACTCTCCCAAATTGTGTATCGAATTCGCCACTTTAAACCGGACATTATCATCAACCGTTTTGATCACAGAACGCCAGGGAGAACTCATGGTCACCACACCAGTTCTGCGATGTTGAGTGTGGAGGCATTTGATTTGGCTACGATCCTAAAATCTATCCGGAACATTTAAAAAATACAGAAACCTGGCAACCTCATCGCCTCTTTTTT
>CBFIJI010000047.1:0-15469 GCA_965662885.1 Flavobacteriaceae bacterium
TAAAAAAATGAATCAAAAGGGAAATGATTGTTTACTTTAACTTTTTAAAGTGTTAAAAAATAATTTTTCAAGGAAATTTGGTCGTAATATCCATCAAATATACGGGCTAAATTTAGTCCTTAGTATATGTTGTTATCGAGTATAAAAGCAGTGTGCCTTGGTGGAGATATACGTCAGTGTTTTATTTAAAAATTGGCTTCAGATTCCTATAAAAATCCTTTTTCTTTCATCCATTCATCATTATAGATTTTTCCTATGTAACGGCTTCCAGAATCATGCAAAAGCACCACTACAACATCTTCTTTTTTCAGCTGTTTTTTCAGCTGTAACAACCCTTTGACAGCTGCTCCACAAGAGTTTCCTGCAAAAATTCCTTCTTCACGAGCCAATTTTCGCGAATAAATTGCGGCATCTTTATCCGTTACCTTTTCAAAATGATCAATTAATTTAAAGTTGACATTTTCTGGTAATATATCTTCACCTATCCCTTCGGTGATGTATGGATAAATTTCTTTTTCATCAAAAATTCCAGTTTCGTGGTATTTTTTAAATACAGAACCATAAGTATCTATCCCCCAAATTTTAATCGAAGGATTTTTTTCTTTTAAAAATTTTGCCACTCCTGAAATGGTTCCTCCAGTACCCACACCAACAACAAAATGAGTAATTTTTCCATCCGTTTGTGCCCATATTTCGGGACCCGTTTGTTCGAAATGAGCTTGGGTATTGGAGGGATTGTCATACTGATTCACATACCACGAATTTGGAGTCTCTTCTCCCAACCTTCTAGAAACACTATAATAAGAACGTGGATCATCAGCAGGCACGTCTGTTGGACAAACAATGACTTTTGCTCCGACGGCACGAAGTACATCAAATTTTTCTTTAGATTGTTTATCAGTAGAAACACAAATCAATTGGTATCCTTTGACGATGGCAGCCAATGCTAAGCCCATTCCCGTATTACCGGAAGTCCCCTCCACTATGGTAAAGCCGGGCTTTAAACGACCATCTGCTTCGGCGTCTTCCACCATTTTTAAAGCCATTCGGTCTTTAATGGAATTGCCTGGGTTAAAGCTTTCAATTTTTGCCAAAACCAAAGCATCAATCTCCTGAGTAATCTTTTGGAGTTTTACCAGAGGTGTCTTACCGATTGTGCCTAAAATATTTTCATGATAATCCATAGCATCATTTATTGCAAATATATTTATTTGAAGAGTCTATTTCTCTTTAATTTTAATTAAACCCTATCGAAAACGTAAAACTTTTGAAGGAGCAATTTTTAAAACAATTCGAGAAGGAATCCATAACATCAACGAACTGACACATAAAAACAACATATTGGTCGTCACTACTTCCATCCAACTCAAAGCAACGGGAGCTTTATTGACATAATAAGTTTCCGGGTCAAGGCTAATCCATCCCAAATAATGTTGTGAAAAATAAAACAGAAGACCCAGTACATTCCCCCACAACATTCCTTTGCTCATAATTACTATCCCATTATATAAAAATATTTTTTGAATAAGTACATTCTCACTACCTAGAGTTTTAAGAAGGCCTACCATTCTTGAACGTTCTAAAATCAATACCAATAAAGCAGTCGCCATATTGATTACCCCAACAAAAATCATGACAATAATGATGATTAAAGTATTAAAATCAAACAACTTTATCCATTGAAAAATGGTGGCATATTTTTGTGTAAGAGGAATACTGTCTAAATGAGAGGGAAGAAGATCATAAATGGCCCCTGAAACCTTTTCGGTACTACCAATGTCTTCTAAAAATAACTCATAACCACCGATTTGATCTGCTTCCCATCGATTGAGGCGTTGAAGCTGTTCCATGGCTCCAAAAACAACATTTTGATCAATTTCTTGAAAACCTGAATAAAACAAACCAACTACCGTATACTGTCTTCGATTGGGTAAGCGTTGGGAACTGTCATTTTGAAAATAAGCCACCACCCGATCCCCGAGTGATAATGACAGGCGTGAAGCGAGTACTGATGAAATTAAAATCTCATTATTTTTTTTGGCATCGTTTTTAGGAAATCGTCCATCAATTAAAAAGCTTTCCAATTTCTCCCAAGAATAATCAGCAGCGACTCCTTTAAACAAAATACCTTCAAATGCTTCACTATTTCGTAGCATTCCCCCTTTGATGATGTAGGGGTTTATTTTGGTAATTGCTCCCTGATCTAACATTCGGCCTCTGAGCTCTGGCGAATCTTGAAAGGAAAGAATGGATAGTTGAGATTCATTATTTTCAAAAGGCGTGACCGCTATATGTCCATTGAAGGCAACTGCCTTGTTACGAATCTCTTTTTGTAAACCTTTTGCT
This sequence comes from Flavobacteriaceae bacterium, assembly GCA_965662885.1. Lineage (GTDB taxonomy): Bacteria > Bacteroidota > Bacteroidia > Flavobacteriales > Flavobacteriaceae > CBFIJI01. Next base: position 2,347 of record CBFIJI010000047.1, read on the forward strand.
GTGGCAATAGCAATCAGTATGGCTGCAATACCTAAAGCAACTGCAACAGTTGCAATATTTATTATCCGAGAAGAAACACTACTTTTGTTATGCTTGTGTTGCTGCATTCTGCGGGCAATAAATAAGGCAGTATTCAATTTTTGTGTGTTATGCAGTTCAATTTCAAAAGTACATTTTTATTTTGGCTTGTCCTCAGTATTTTAACTACAGCATTTAGTCAAGAGGTTCAACCGGGTGCTACTCAAACCATCCATTATTTGGATTTAATCAAAGAAAAAAAAGTGGGCCTAGTTGCCCATAAAGCAAGTGTACTTATATCGCCTGAAAAAACCATCCATCTGGTTGATCATCTATTATCTAAAAACGTCCCTTTAAAAAAAATATTTGCCCCTGAACACGGTTTCCGAGGTGACGCTGATGACGGAGAAAAAGTCAGCAATGATTTGGATCCCAAAACAGGCTTACCGATTCTTTCCCTTTATGGAAAACAACGAAAACCCAAGCCCGACATGCTTTCCGGAATCGATGTCATGCTTTTTGACTTGCAAGATGTTGGAGCCCGTTTTTACACCTATTTGTCCACCCTCCATTATGTTATGGAAGCCTGTGCTGAAAACAACATCCCCTTAATTGTATTAGATCGTCCCAACCCCAATATACACTATGTGGATGGACCAATTTTAGCCATGGAACACACGACCTTTGTCGGTATGCATCCCGTTCCTATTGTTTACGGAATGACCATTGGTGAATATGCCCAAATGATTAATGGATAGGGGTGGCTAAAAGAAAGTCTAAAAGTAGATTTAACCGTAATTCCTATAAAAAATTACACCCGAGATACTGAATATGAACTTCCATTGCGACCTTCTCCAAATTTACCGAATGCTCAAGCTGTTGCCCTTTATCCGAGTTTGTGTTTATTGGAACCCACCAAAATAAGTGTCGGGAGAGGAACGGAGACCCAATTTCAGATATATGGACATCCAAGTTTTAACGATTTGGATTTTTCCTTTTCACCGCAACCCAATTTTGGCTCAAAAAACCCAAAGTTAAAAGGGGAGCTTTGTTTTGGTGTTGACCTACAAAATGTAGAACGACCAAAACAAATTGAGTTAAAGTGGCTTTTAGATGCATATAAAAGAAGCCCCAACAAAGCAGATTTTTTCTTAAAAAGTTTTACGCGGATTGCTGGAAATACATTACTGCAAAAACAGATTGAAATGGGAAAGAACGAAAAAGAAATCAGAAGATCTTGGAAAAAAGGTTTGGATCAATTTAAAGCCATCCGCGCAAAATACCTCCTCTATCCCTAAGGGATATTTAAATATTTATGCGTCTGTAAAGAGGCTTTCCAATGAGAATGCTCGAGAACATAGTCCACCATCAAAGGCATCATGATTTCCCGTTTGCTCCATTCGGGTTGTAAAAATAATTTACAGCTTTCCCCCACCAATTTGGCTTGTTCTTCAGCAAATTTAAAGTCGTGTTTATTGTGAATAATTACCTTTAACTCGTCCGCTCTTTTATAAGCCTCTTGGGTTGGTAATTTATTTTTCTTAGGAGAAAGACAAAACCAGTCCCAATCACCACTGAGGGGATAAGCCCCAGAAGTTTCCAAATGAATTTCCATCCCCGATTGATGAAGTGATGTTGTCAACGGATCCATATTCCACATAAGGGGTTCTCCCCCAGTAACAACAATTGTTTTTGAATATTTTTTTGCCTCAGTAACAATCGTATCTATGGAAGTAGGAGGATGGCGTTGGGCGTCCCAACTTTCTTTAACATCACACCAATGGCATCCCACATCACAGCCTCCAATACGAATAAAATAGGCAGCACTCCCTTTGTGGTAGCCTTCTCCCTGAAGGGTGTAAAAGGCTTCCATGAGTGGTAAGGCATTTCCTTCAGCTACGGCATTGATCATCCTGTTATTCTTCATGCCTGCAAAGATAGGCAATCAATCAACTTACATTCTGATTTAAAATGTATCTTTGAGTATAAAACTATTATAAATGAGCACAGTATCCCCCTTCCATCTCGCGATTCCGGTTGATAATCTTGAAAAATGTATTTTGTTTTATGAAAACATTTTGGGCTGCACCCCTGGAAGACGATCGGATCATTGGGCCGATTATAATTTTTTTGGCCATCAACTCGTATTGCATGTTGATCCCAACCACGATCCAAAACCCCACCATAATGAAGTGGATGGGAAAGCTGTCCCTGTTCCCCATTTTGGAGTCGTATTACCATGGGAAACCTTCTTGGCATTTTCAGAACAACTCAAAGAAAAAGCCGTTGAATTTGTTATCGCACCTTATCTACGTTTCGAAGGGCTTCCTGGAGAACAAATGACCTTGTTTTTTTATGATCCTGCAGGAAATGCTCTGGAATTTAAATCCTTTAAACATCCAGATCAACTCTTTGCAACTTAAATTATTGGTATGCGCATTTACACTTTTATTGACAACTTATTTGGGAAAATCTTTTCAGAGGACAATCAAAAAAAAATAGAACGCATCACATTGTGGCTCTCTATTTTAGGTTTTATAATTCATTTAATACTCATCTTTGCCAAAAAGTATGAACTCTTTCATACCCCCTTTGAAGCCAACCTTTTGGAAGACCCTATTTCGGCGATATATACGCCCTTCTCCATCATTCTGATTTATGAAATTTATCTCCTCATCTTTTATTTACCGCGCTCCTTTACTACGGCCGTATCCAAACAATTTGAAATTATTTCCTTAATTATCATTCGTCGAATTTTTGGTGATATCCCAAAAATTCAATTGGATAGCCCTTGGTTGGAAACGCCAGCAAACATTCAACTAATCTATGATTTGGTTGGAATTTTGATTCTTTATTTTTTAATTTTCCTTTTCAATTCACGCAGAGAAAAAAACCCGAAAACAACGACTAATCCAAAAGTTAAATTTTTTATCAGTTCGAAAAAAGGAGTAAGTTTAATCTTGCTACCGGTCTTAATTTTGACCTCTATCCACAGCGTATCCACTTGGATGATTGATTTATTTAAAAGTACTAGTGGAGACAAAATAGCCGATGTAAATGCAATTTTCTACGACGAATTTTTTACCATTTTGATTCTTGCTGATGTCTTTCTCCTCTTATTATCCTTCCAATACACGGAGCGTTACAGCCAACTAATCCGAAATACAGGCTTTGTTATTTGTACCATATTAATCCGACTTTCTTTTGGAACCTATGGTTTGACCAATGTACTCTTAATTGTATCCAGTGTTCTTTTCGGCTTGTTAATTCTTCGGATTTATCAAGCTATTGAACGATGACCTCATCCTTGCGTTCGCAGGCTAAAAAGGTATTTTTCATCAACATGGCAATCGTCATTGGGCCAACACCTCCAGGAACGGGTGTAATGGCACTTGCTTTTTTTGCAACCTCCTCATAAGCAACGTCTCCTTTGATCACATAACCTTTCGGATGCGTTTCGTCAGGAACTCGAGTAATTCCCACATCAATGATGACCACACCCTCTTTTACCATTGAAGCTTTTAAAAATTCTGGGATTCCCAAAGCGGAAACTATAATGTCGGCCGTTCTTGTAATTAATTCAATATTTTTTGTTCGGCTATGGGTTAAGGTCACTGTGGCATTTCCTGCACTTCCTTTTTGGCTCATCAATATACTGATAGGACGTCCAACAATATGACTTCTTCCGATCACCACACAATGCTTTCCAGAGGTTTCCAGTGCGTATCGCTTCAAAAGTTCCATAATACCATAGGGGGTTGCTGGAATAAACGACTCCATTTCTAACGCCATTCGACCAAAGTTGGTCGGGTGAAAACCATCAACATCTTTTTTAGGGTCAATTGCAAGTAAAATACGGGACTCATCGATATGTTTTGGCAAAGGCAATTGAACGATATATCCGTCCAGTGAAGCATCATTATTTAATAAATCGATTTTTTCTAGTAGCGTTTCTTCACTAATATCCGCATCCATACGAATCAATGTAGATTGAAAGCCAACCTGTTCGCAGGAGCGTACTTTACTTCCAACATAGGTCAAACTGGCGCCATCATTGCCAACCAATACAGCGGCAAGGTGAGGAATTTTCTTTCCTTCTTTTTTTCGAAGACTCACCGCCTGTTGGAGTTCATCTTTAATCGCTTGAGCTGTTTTTTTTCCGTCGAGTAATGTCATTGTTCTTATTTTATTCCTTGAAACATTTGCATGAGTTGTTTCCCTTTTCCACCCTGCATCATTTTCATCATTTTACTCATTTGAGCAAATTGCTTAATTAATTGATTCACTTCTTCCATTCCCCTACCCGATCCGGCAGCAATTCGTTTTTTTCTACTGTGATTCAGCAGATTGGGTTGAGAACGTTCTTTGGGAGTCATGGAATTGATGATGACTTCAATAAATTTAAAAGCATCATCATCAACATCTAGGTTCTTGACCATTTTTGAGGCTCCTGGAATCATCCCCATCAAGTCTTTCATATTTCCCATCTTCTTTATTTGCTGGATTTGCGCAAGGAAGTCATCATAACCAAATTCATTTTTGGCAATTTTTTTATTGATACGTCTTGCCTGTTCCTCATCAAATTGTTCTTGAGCACGTTCAACAAGAGACACCACATCTCCCATCCCGAGAATTCGGTCGGCCATACGGTCGGGATAAAAAACATCCAAAGCCTCCATCTTTTCCCCCGTACCAATAAATTTTATGGGTTTGTTGACTACCGATTTAATCGATAGCGCAGCTCCCCCACGGGTATCACCATCTAGTTTTGTTAAGACAACCCCATCAAAATTTAGGGTATCATGAAAGGTTTTAGCCGTATTAACTGCATCCTGTCCAGTCATGGAATCGACCACAAAAAGGGTTTCGGAAGGAACTACCGCTTTATGAATAGCCGCTATTTCTTTCATTAAAACCTCATCAACAGCCAATCGCCCTGCTGTGTCAATAATGACAACATCATGTTGCTCCTTTTTGGCGTGCTCAATTCCTGCTAGTGCAATTTTAACTGGATCTTTTTCCGCTTCATCTTTATAGATACCAACACCAACTTGTTCGGCAACAATCCCCAATTGATCAATGGCTGCAGGTCGATAAACATCACAGGCAACAAGTAGCGGGTTTTTCGCTTTTTTATTTTTTAGATGTAGGGCAAGTTTTCCACTCAAGGTTGTTTTTCCAGATCCTTGAAGCCCAGACATTAATATCACAGAGGGTTGCCCACTAAGGTTGATACCTACCGCTTCAGAACCCATCAGTGCTGACAATTCGTCTTTAACAATTTTTATCAATAACTGTCCAGGCTGTAAACTGGTCAACACCTGTTGCCCCAACGCTTTTTGCTTGATCCTTGTGGTAAACTCCTTGGCAATTTTAAAGTTAACATCGGCATCCAATAAAGCACGACGAACCTCTTTTAAGGTTTCCGCTACGTTAATTTCTGTTATTTGTCCGTGTCCCTTAAGAACTTGAAAGGCTTTGTCAAGCTTATCACTTAAATTATCAAACATTGAATTTTTATTTATTTAGGCTACAAAAGTAAGCATTGCTATGGTTTTAAACCACTTTCTTGAGCGGTTGATCGAAACATTAGCCACATCACGATCACATGAGGGAAAGTAATCGCCGCTAAAAATGAAAAAAACAAGGGTAGAAAATAAGAAGCCTTAAAATCCAAGAAATAATAAGCGGTGATCATCCCTATTAAGGCCATGAACCAATAAATTGCAGAAGACTTAAGATATTTTAAAAAAGAATGGGAAGTCGATTCAGGATATAAATATCGAAGTTGTGACTTTAACGAGGGAATACTGTGCCAAACAACAAAGTAAAAAGCAAATCCAAACACTAAAGAACTCAACTGAAAAATAATCGCGAGAAAAAGGAGCAATAGGGACTCTGAAACTATTTTTGAATGCAAAACTTTTAAGGACACTAAGAAGGTATAAAAGAAGCCTGCAAAAACAAGGAGTCCGATTAGGAATATATGTCGGCTGATTTCAAATCCTGTGATTTGAAGGATGACCGCATTGACTTCCACATGCTTAATAAAAAATAAAAGAAAAAAAATCAGTCCTCCATAACAAAAATAGAAGAAGCCCTGAAGTGGAATCGCTAAAGCTAAAGGTTCCCAATGCTGTTCACCAAAATGAAAACAACTGACCAAAACAAAAGCCAAAAGTGCCCATTCTGAAACATAAAAAAACAAAAAACCGCCCAATAAAACGACACTTATATATAAGGATAAGGTTTTTATAAAAGTATTTTTGGATGGATGGGTCACTTTTTTTGAAAGGATCAACATATCATTAGCGCCGTGAAGAATCCCAATGGTAAATACACCAATTAGCCCCGTAATGTCCTGAAAAATAGCAGGAACAAAAAAACTAAACAAAATGGCAACAAGTGAAATTAAACTAGCAAATCCATAATTTTTTAACATAACTACTACGATAATATTACTTAAATGATAAAATTTTTATCTTATGTATAGTAAATAAGTTTAATTTTATTTAAATTTACCTAAACAAAATCAAATAACTATTTCTATTATGGAAAAACTTTTAAATTTAATTAACGTAGCACCAGCTATGGCTACGGATGACTACGTAGGATTTACATTCTTCGTAGGTTGTATGGCGATGATGGCAGCATCAGCGTTCTTTTTTCTTTCAATGAACTCTTTTGACAACAAATGGAAAACTTCTATTTTGGTGTCAGGTTTAATTACGTTCATTGCAGCAGTACACTATTGGTACATGCGTGACTACTGGGCAACAAATGCTACCTCTCCAACATTCTTTAGATATGTTGACTGGATTCTTACAGTTCCATTAATGTGTGTTGAGTTTTACTTAATCCTTAAAGCAGCCGGAGCTACAAAAAGCTTGATGTGGAAAATGATTTTCCTATCAGTTATCATGTTAGTTACTGGATACTTTGGAGAGGCTGTTCAAACTTCTGGAATGTGGCCTGCATTATGGGGTGCAATTTCAGGTGCAGCGTATTTCGCCATTGTAATGGAATTATGGAAAGGTGGAGCCGCACAACTTGCAGAATCTGCAGGTGGAGCTGTCCTTGCCGCACACAAAACATTACTTAAATTTGTTGTAATCGGTTGGGCTATTTATCCTATCGGATACATGGCTGGTACTGCTGGATGGTACGGTGGAGCCGGTGAGATATTCGGAATGGGTGTCTCCATGGATGTTGTTTATAACATCGGTGATGCAATCAACAAAATTGGATTTGGTCTCGTTGTTTACAACTTGGCAGTAAATTCAAAATAATACGTATAAAAAGTATTATTAAATACGCTTTTAAAAATCGCTCTTCGGAGCGATTTTTTTTTTACATCCTATCCGGCACTTTCATCCCCAATAAAGCCGTTGCCTTTGCAATAACTTCAGCGACCTTTTCAGATAATAAAATTCGAAAATGCTTGGTGTCTGCATCTTCACTTCCTAAGATAGAAATGTTTTGATAAAAAGAATTAAAGGTGCGAACCAGTTCGTAAACATAATTAGCAACTAAGGCAGGGCTCAATTGAAGAGCCGCTTGATGCACCACCTCAGGATAACTGAGTAGTTGTTTAATAATGGCCTTTTCCCTTTCGTCAAGCTTCAGGTTTAAAGCAATGGCATCAGATGATGTTGCTGTTTTGAGCAATAAGGTTTTAATTCGCGCGTGTGTATATTGAATAAAAGGACCTGTATTTCCATTAAAGTCAACCGATTCTTCTGGATTAAATAGAATTCTTTTCTTTGGATCTACCTTTAAAATATAATATTTCAAAGCCCCCAAACCGATCGTATTGAACAAGTCGTTTTTAACGTCCTCCGATAGGCCCTCCAGTTTTCCAACTTCTTCAGAGATCTTTTTAGCAGTCGTTCGCATATCGGTAATCAAATCATCTGCATCGACAACTGTTCCTTCCCTACTCTTCATTTTTCCACTAGGTAAATCAACCATACCATAACTTAAATGGTGAAGGTATTCCGACCAGGAGTACCCCAGTTTTTTTAGAATTAAAAAGAGGACTTTAAAATGATAATCTTGCTCGTTCCCCACCGTATAAACCATTCCCGAAAGTTCTGGGTGGTCTTCCACACGTTTGGAAGCGGTTCCCAAATCTTGAGTCATATACACCGAGGTACCGTCAGAACGGAGTACTAATTTTTCATCCAAACCATCTGCGGTTAAATCCACCCAAACAGAACCGTCTTCTTTTTTATAAAAAACATCTTGTTCTAGGCCCCAATCAATAATGCGCTTCCCGAGTAGATAGGTGTCACTTTCATAATAGTAGGAGTCAAATTCAATGCCTAAGTTGCTGTAGGTGGTTGCAAAACCAGCATAAACCCAAGCGTTCATTGTTGACCATAAAGCTCTAACCTCTGGGTCATTGGCTTCCCATCTGCGCAAGAGTTCTTGCGCTTCTTTAAAAAGAGGAGCTTCTTTCTCTGCATCAGCTTTAGAAAGTCCCTTTTCCTCCAAGGCTTTGATTTCTTTTTTATAGGCTTTATCGAAAAGAACATAATATTTACCAACCAATTGATCACCTTTTAACCCACTAGATTCTGGGGTTTCGGCATTGCCAAAACGTTGCCAAGCCACCATTGATTTACAAATATGGATACCGCGGTCATTAATAATCTGAGTCCGAACTACCCTATTGCCATTGGCTGCTAAAATATTCGCAACTGCATCACCAAGAAGGTTATTTCGAATATGTCCTAAGTGAAGCGGTTTATTGGTGTTTGGAGAGGAATACTCGACCATCAGTAAAGGAGCATCAGGCGTAACGGGCTGCTGCCCAAAAGCAGTATTCTGGTGAGCTGCATTGAATTCTTCAAGATAATAACGATCAGCAATAACCAAATTTAAAAACCCTTTTACAACATTAAAATCTTGAACAATCTCAAGCTTCGTAACTAAAAACGTCCCCAACTCTTGTCCCAAGTCTTCCGGCCTTACTTTCAGGGGTTTTAAAAAGGGAAATAACACAAGGGTGAGGTCACCTTCAAAACCTTTTCTAGTGGTTTGGAATTCTACCCGATCAATACGCATTGAAAAAGTCGTATCAAAATACGTTTGAAGGGCTGCTAAGATAATTTTTTCGCTACGCATCGGCTTATTTCGGGCAAATATAATTATAATGATTTGATTATGCTGAAAAGCAACAAACCCTTATATTTAAATAAAAATGCTTGTTAATATTTCTTACAACGAACCTGCCAAAACAGCACGGATAGATGAAGCAGTTGGACAGCCTTTTTCCCTTAAAGAGCGCTGGAAACTCGGAGGAATTGGCTCTTCTAAACTCATAGTGAATGCGAGTTCCATAGAAATCCATAATCTAATGGTTTTGGATCAAAACACAAATGCTTGTAATGTAGAACTTCGCCCTAAGGGAATTATTGTTAGGTTTCGAAGCTTACTAGAAACCTATGCACTAATTATTCCTTACTATAAACTGCAACTGTATAAGGGTAAAGCCCAAGAATATTCGATCTATATGGATCAGTATTTCATCAAAGTAAGTGTGATCACAAAAGGGGATCATTCGTTTTTTAGAAAAATAAGTGCGCAAAAAACACTGAATATGCCCCCTAAAATTGACGATCTATGAAAGTATTGCTAACGGGAGCAAATGGATACATAGGTATGCGCTTGTTACCCACCTTACTAGCGGAAGGACATGAGGTGGTTTGTGCAGTTCGAGATCCGAAACGCTTATCCATTACTGCTGAAATGGCCAAAAAAGTTCAGATCATTAGCCTTGACTTTATCCACCCTCCAAAAATCAACCCCATTCCTAAAGATATTGAGGTCGCTTATTTCCTGATTCATTCCATGAAAGCGACCACCCAAGAATTTGATCAACTGGAGTCCAAGGCGGCAGAAAATTTTTGTGCGCTTGTCAAGGGAAGCAAGTTGCAGCAAGTTATTTATTTAAGTGGTATTGTCAATGAAAAAATACTGTCCAAACATTTGAGTTCCCGCAAGCATGTTGAAACCCTATTGAGCAAAGGGGACTTTCATTTAACGACCCTTCGTGCCGGCATCATTGTAGGCTCGGGAAGTGCTTCTTTTGAAATCATTCGTGATTTGGGAGAAAAACTGCCACTAATGGTTGCCCCAAAATGGCTCAATACTCGAACCCAACCCATCGCCATTCGAAATGTTATTGAATTTTTATTGGGGGTTTTGGCCAATTCAAAATGTTATGACAAAAACTTTGACATTGGAGGGCCTGACATTATTAACTACAAGGAAATGCTCAAAACCTACTGTAAACAAAGAGGTTTAAAAAACTGGATTTTCACCCTCCCCGTCATGACCCCCAAGCTCTCTTCCTATTGGCTGTATTTTGTCACCTCTACCTCCTATCCTTTGGCCGTCAACTTAGTCGATAGCATGAAAATGGAAGTCATTGCTAGGGATAATAAGCTGGAAAAACTGCTCGGAATTAAGACAATGAGTTATGAAATGGCCATTGCGAGTGCCTTTAAAAGAATCGAACAAAACACGGTGATCAGCAGTTGGAAGGACAGTATGGTGAGTGGACGTTTACAACAAGAATTAAAACAATACATCCAAGTGCCCCGCTTTGGGGTGGTCACCGACAAACAACAACTCAAAGTCACCGATATCGAAGCCACCCTAGAACGCTTATGGGAAATTGGGGGAACACGGGGTTGGTATTATGCTAATTTCTTATGGCGCATCCGTGGTGCCCTTGACAAACTCATTGGTGGAGTGGGCTTACGAAGAGGACGTACCCATCCCAATAAAATTTTTACTGGTGATGTCCTCGACTTTTGGCGGGTACTTCTTGCCGATAAAAAAGAAAAACGCTTACTGCTTTTTGCTGAAATGAAACTCCCCGGTGATGCCTGGTTAGAATTTCGAATTGATAAAAACCAAATATTGCATCAAACAGCAACCTTTCGACCCAAAGGGGTCATAGGAAGAATGTACTGGTACTCCCTACTCCCTTTTCATTTTTTTATCTTTAAAGGAATGATCAACGCCATAGGGCGCTAATCCGTATTAAGAAATTGTTCGGGAATTTTCGCCATTATAAACCTGACGCGGACGACCAATAGGCTCTTTATTTGTTCGCATTTCGTACCATTGAGCAATCCATCCCGGAAGGCGACCTAAAGCAAACATTACCGTAAACATTTCTGTGGGAACGCCCAAAGCTCGGTAGATGATACCCGAATAAAAATCGACGTTGGGATATAATTTCCGCTCAACAAAGTAAGGATCGCTGAGGGCTTCTTGCTCCAAACCCTTTGCAATATCCAAAATGGGGTCATTGATTCCCAATTCAGCCAAGACTTCATCGGCGGCTTTTTTGATGATTCGAGCCCTTGGATCAAAGTTTTTATACACCCGATGTCCAAAGCCCATTAAGCGGAAAGGATCATTTTTATCTTTCGCCTTGGCCATGTATTTTTTGGTGTCCCCCCCATCTTTTTGGATGGCCTCCAGCATTTCAATAACGGCTTGATTGGCTCCCCCGTGTAAGGGCCCCCATAAAGCAGAAACCCCTGCGGATACGGAAGCGAACATCCCAGCGTGAGAAGAGCCTACAATGCGAACCGTGGAGGTCGAGCAATTTTGCTCGTGATCGGCGTGTAAAATCAACAATTGGTTTAAGGCTTTGACAACAATAGGACTGGGAACATACTCTTGATGTGGTTTTTTAAACATCATATGAGCGACGTTTTCTACATACGACAAGGAGGTATTGGCATAGTTAAGCGGTAATCCTTGCAACTTTCTATGCGTCCAAGAGGAGATGATTGAAAATTTAGCCATCAGCTTGACAATTGCGGAGTACATGTCCGCTTCTGATTCAATGTCAACAGAACCCGGATTAAAAGCAATTAGTCCGGCGGTTAAGGAGGCTAAAACCCCCATTGGATGCGCTGATTTTGGGAAACTTTTTAAAATCGATTTAATGTCTTCATCCACTAAGGATTCCTCACTAACATCGTATTTGAATTTTTTTAATTGTGCTTCGGTGGGCAAATCACCAAAAATCAGTAAATAGGCCACCTCAATAAAACTCGCTTTATTAGCCAATTCTTCAATGGCATAGCCACGATAGCGTAGAATTCCTTTTTCACCGTCTAAAAAAGTAATGGCACTTTTACACGCCCCTGTATTTTTAAACCCGGGGTCATAGGTAATCAAGCCTGTTGTGGCTCTTAGATTTTTAATATCGATCCCCAGCTCGTTCTCTGTTCCTTCTACCAAAGGAAATTCATAGGTTTTATCGTTGTACACTAACTTTACTGAGTCATCCATCATTTCGGTTTTAAAGCACAAAAATATCAAATAAAGTCCTAATAAGAAAGTCCCTTGGAGGAATGTTCCAAGGGACGTGACCTTTTTTTAATTTTTCAAAAGTAGGCCATGCCCGCCTTTGGCGGGCAGGCCTGTCCGCCAAAGGCTGATTAATCATCCTTAATGCAACGCACAGCAAAGCCGAACGACTTACTGTTGTAGAACATGCGGGCACTGCTACTGTTGAAGTCCAAGAACCACGCACTGGTAGTACTGCCGTCATCCGTACTGGACCAATAGTAGCCGCCGCTACCGACAAAGCTCGAACCCAACGCTCCGGACCCGGAGGAGCGATAGCCCGTACGGGTTAGTTTTAATGAACCCCATGCCCCCTCATGACTATCACCGCCATGATTAGAAAATTCAGCCTCTTCAAGGTCCCATTCCGCTTTGGTAGGCAGACGATAGCCCGTAGGACAAGCTGTCTGGGCATCATTCCAACTATAAAACCTCCCAAATTCAGTCGCAGTATCACTACCGGTATCACCGATACTTGCTGGTGCCTTTGTCGCTCCCATATTTCGGTCCAACCAAATCTTTCCTGTTCCCGCAGAAATGATGGGTTTATAGGTCAAGCTGTTAAGACTTACGTCTGGCAGATCGACATCGGTTGGCTTAAATGTAAACCAGTTGCCGTTGTTATACGTATTTAAGGAATTATTGTTGGAGTTATAATACATATCTCCATTGCTAAGGCCTGTTTTTGACGGCAGGCTGGAAACGAATTTAATCCCACTGCTGG
>CBFIJI010000048.1:0-15442 GCA_965662885.1 Flavobacteriaceae bacterium
CATGAGATTAGAAACCCATTGAACGCAATCATTGGAATAGCCAACCTCCTGTATGACACTGATCTTAATAAACAGCAAACATTACATCTCAATCAACTGAAATATTCCTCCAACATACTGCATGGTTTAATTTCAAAACTCTTAGATATTTCAAAAATTGAAAAAGGCAAGGTCCGATTGACTAAAAAGAAAATCAACCTTTCTGAAATGGTTAATGCACTGATTCAGATCGAATCTTTCAATCTTACCGATAAAAAAATTGAGTTTATAAATAATATCCCCCAAAATAGTGATTTTGTGGTCAATGCTGATCCCGCATTAATTAACCAAGTTTTTATGAACTTGCTCAACAATGCAGTAAAATTTACGCGAAAAGGAAAAATCAAGGTAGAAGGTCGCGTAATTGGAAGTACTAAAAGTTTTATCAATCTCGAATTCCGTGTCTCTGATACTGGAATTGGAATTTTAGAAAAGAACTTTGAAAGCATCTTTGATCTTTTTCAACAAGCCAATATTAAAACCCGTCAAGTTTATGGAGGTTCTGGACTTGGGTTGGGAATTGTTAAAAAACTGATTGAATTGTATGATGGTTCTATTCGTGTGGAAAGTGAAATTAAAAAAGGAAGCACCTTTATCTTTAATATAAATGTCCAAAAATCAAAACAGAGTGCGCTAAAATTCCATGATATTGATTATCGAGCAACGGAAGAAAAAAAATTGCTTGTTGTTGAAGATAGTGAAATCAATCGCTACTACCTTTCTGGAATTCTGAACAAAATGAATGTCAAGCATGATGTTGCTCAAAATGGCTTGGTTGCCTTAGAAAAATTAGATAAAAATAAATATGATCTAATCCTTATGGATATCCGAATGCCAGTATTGAACGGGTACAAAACAACCATTAAATTGCGTGCGTCAAAAACCAATCCAAATTGTGATGTTCCAATTATTGCTTTGACTGCCTCTGCCCTCGTGGATGAAAAACAAAAAGCCATGAAAGCAGGGATGAATCATCATCTTACCAAGCCTTTTTCTAAAAAAGACTTGAGTATTGTCCTTCACAAATTTGATATTGTCTCCAAGTTGTCAGATTCTGTTAAACGTAAGTATCTATTCTCACCTGAATTAAGTTCTGTCAACTTGTCCTCCATCTACGCTGGAGATATTAAAAATGCAATTATCATGTTTGAACTCTTCCTCTCGGTCATTAAAAAAGAATTTATTGATCTTGAGATGCATTTAAACTTAATCAAAGCAGATAAATTTTCCGCTACTGCCCATAAAATAAAAGCGAATTTCTCGTTAGTTGGGCTTGATAAACTGAGTAAAAAAATGTATGAATACGAAAATTTAACGATCACTCAGGACAATGTAAAAGAAATACAGGAAGATTTTAAAAAAACAGAACAGGAATTTTTAAAGGGATTTGATCTCGTTACTAAAGAAGCATTACGAATGCGGGCGTTTTTAAATAAGTAAAAAAACCTATCCCGTTAAACTACAGGACTAATGCAACTCCAAACATTTCTTGTTTAATTAAAAGAGCCTCCTCATTCAGTATAAACAACTCCTATTGATCTTGTTTACGAGCTTCAAGAGCTATCTTTATTTCATTTGCACGGCCTTCGGTTAGGGTGTAATTTCTCATGACATACATGGCAATAAGTGTTCCTAGAATAGGGATTACCGTATAAAAAATACGCAATCCTGTGATGGCACTTTCTGGTTGACTTGAAACATCTGGCGAAAAGCCAACAAAAGACATGATCAATCCACTAGACAAACCTGCTAAAGCGGTCCCAAACTTTACCATCCACCAATAAATAGCACCAAAAGTTCCTTCTTTTCTTGGCAATCCATTGTTGAGCTCATCCAAATCACAGACATCTGCAGTCATACTCATCATCAAAGTAAATAAACCCCCAATTCCAAAAGAAAAGAAAGGAAGAGCAAATAAAAACATATAGGGTTTTCCAGGGATAAATAGAAACCAAAAAAGGAGGTAACCAATAATGGAAATTCCTTGGGAAACCATAAATGTATTCTTTTTACCAATTCTTTCTGACATTTTAGTAACAATTGGAATGACCACAAAGGTTGTTACTAAGGCTCCAATACAACCGTGAAGGGTAGGCCAATATCCTGCTGCTGAAGCATCACCATTAAACATGTGATAAACAATGATAAAGAAGGAAAAAGCGGCAATGGTTTGAAAGGAATTAAAAACTAAAAATGTAGCAATGCACAGTTTTCTAAATGGTTTATTAGCAAAAGCATCTTTAAATCCCTTAAAAATATTGACTAAACTTCCTCCCACATTGGAAACACTTAAGGGTTTAAGATTGTCATCGTTTAACGTTGATTTACTCTTAATAAAAATAGCAGGAATCATAGCTAAAAGGGTACAGCCAATTCCCACATATATAGAGAGTTCTCGTGTTCCAGATTCGGCATTTTCAAAAAATTGAGGTTCATAAATAATGACCCAAAACCATGGAGCAATTACCCATGCCCATTGACCAATCCATTGAGCAACTGCCATAATACGAGTCCGTTCATGAAAATCACCACTCATTTCATACCCCATGGCAACATAAGGCACACTAAAAATGGTGATCCCCAAATAGAAAGCAAATGAGAGAAGTAAAAAATACCAAAAATTATAGTTTAAACCGTTTTCTGCATATAACTGCCACATAGCAATAAAGGATATTCCCATAACAATGGCTCCCACAAAAACATATTGTCGACGTCTTCCCCATTTGGACTTGGTATTATCGGAAATGAATCCCATGATGGGGTCGGTAATAGCATCAAACACACGAGGTAGAAAGAAAAGAAGCCCCCATAAAAGTGGAGGAAACCCTAGGTCTTGTACTAGAATCACCATAAAAATCCCCAGTGAGGCTGGAAACATTTGATTGGCCAACATCCCAAAACCAAAGGCAATTTTTTGGCTCATTGGAACTTTTTGCTGTTGTACTTTATTCATCTCACTCATAATTTTTGGTTTTTAATTGTTAATAAGCACCTGTTGGATGGCTTAAGGACTTATGGATATAAGCTTCTTGTTTTCTCTTAAGTAGAGTTTAAAACTATTTTGGTAACATCAAAGATTTCTATAAGCATTATTTTATTTCTATTTTCAGCGGTTTATTTACCGTGATTTAATGAAGTTCCCTACTGCATGAAATACGACTAAAGTGAGTGTCTTGATGATAATAAACGTTTTATAATACATAATATATATTAAATAAAATTTATTATTTAGGAGAAAAAGTAACAAACCTTTCTTTGACTACTTCAAAAGTTGCTTTCTTATTTCTATCTACATCTACAATTCCCCAATATTCTTCATTAGGAGTGCCATCATAAGGAACTCCACTACTGTTGGGTGCCCATCCACCAGCATCTTGCTGTGCAGGCATACCTGCTTTCCACCATTCATCACTGAAGGCAAAAAGGGTGACTCCTGAGGTAATTTCCGAAGCTGCTAAAATTGCATCAAGAATTTTGGCATTGGCTTGTGCTTGTGCTTTTTGATTGGGTCCTTTTTCATATCCTTGCGCAGCAATTTTCATAAAGCTATCTCCACCGGCTTCCGACAAATACATTGGCTTTTCACTGATGGCTTCCCATTGTTTAAAAATGGTTCCTGGTTTATCCCATCGGTAAACATTCATTCCCCAGACGTCAATATTTGGACAAGAAGTTAAGGCTAATTTATTGGGCAGCTCTCCATGTGCAGTGGCCACTGGATGATTAGCATCCAAGGCTTGAATTTGTTGTGCTGCTTCATTAAGAGCCGAATACCAATTCGCAATGTCTCCTCCAAACCATTCAGGATGGTAGTTGTATTCATTCCCCAATTCCCAAAGTAAAATAGCTTTATGGCTTTTATACTTTTCTATATAGTCCTTATATGAACCCGAAAGGATGTCAAAGAAACCATTTTGATTGAAGCCAAAGCCGATAATGATCTTAAGACCCGCTGCTTCAATTTTATCTAAAACAATTCGATTGTCGATGGGAGCATATACTCGAATTGTATTGATTCCAGCCTCTACCATTAATGCCAAATCTTGATCAATTGAACTAAAATCAGTCTTTGTAGCCCCTTTGGGAACAGGGTTATAGCAAATTCCTTTTATAAAATAAGGCGCGTCATTGACCAATAGCTGTCTGCCAGAAGTACTAACTACCTCTTTTTTTAAGCCAGGCGAAAACCCAACATTCAAGGACATTAGCAAAGTGATAATTACGATTAAATTGTTCATCTCTAACTGATTTTATTTAATTGGCGGAGGAAACACAGTTTTCATCAAGGCTGTTTTATCACCAGAAAAGGTTTTTGAAATCGATTGTCCATTTCTTGATAGCCCTTTAAAAGTACCCTTTTCAACAGCATCCCATAAGGCGTATTTTGCTTTACCCTCAACGGTAAACAGACCAAAATGATTTTCAGACCCTGATGGGTTTGAAGCATCTTTCCAAGGTTCATCAAACGCTTCAAAATAAAATAAAGCTACCTTATTTTCTTGACTCCATGATCGCATTTGCTTATAATAGAGGGCTTGTTTGTATTCATCTGTGGCACGGGAGCCGGAATTACCATAAAAACCGTTGGAAACACTCGCCCAACCGCTTTCTCCGATATGAATTGGCTTTGAAATACCCAAACTGTCTATATAGGTTTTTACACTTTGATATTGTCCTACGGCATAGTCCGTGGCCTTTTTCATGGCCTCATCAATGGTTTCCTTCTTCATTTTAGTGGAAGCATCTAAGCTTATCCCCCAAAAACTTGGATTATAATGTGTATCATGAAACGGGTACGTATGAACCGAAACATAATCCACCGCTTTGATTAAGGCTTCTAAATCTTTTTTGTGATAGGAAACGTCTCCCCCACCCCATGAAGCGAAATTATCTGAACTTGTAATCCAAAGTGATTCAGGTAATTGTCCCTGCTTTTTTAAAGCTTGTAAATGATTCACCCACTTTAAAATAATGTTGGGTTGGACAAAATAACTAGCAGCCCAGTGAACCATAGCTTCATTTCCAACTGCAAGGATTTTGACAATATCTGGATAAGCTTTTGCAAGCGCAACCGCACGATTGATTTCAAGCGTATTGGCTTCTTCATCTTCAGCATTATGATTGGGATGGGCTGTCCATGCATTTTCACAATTAATCCAAGCCCCTAACATGACATACATCTCAAAGTTAGGATGCTCTCCTTTTAACGCTTTGATGGCCTTTAAAATATTCGTAGCCTGCTCAAGCTGAACGTTATAAGTTCGAATAATCTTAATTCCCATAGCTTGTAAAATCATCAGATCTTCCTTGATCTCTTCAAGGCTCGGTTGAACTTCTCGAGTTTTTGTCCTATAACCTCCATAAGACATGGCCAAAAAGTCTGGGTTTCCTAATAGTTCAGCTGCCGATTTATCGCTACTTGCTTTAGGGGTTGTGGAATTCGACTGACAGCCAGTAATTAAAAGAATTATTACCGTAATCAGAAACAAAGAAGGATACCTTAATGTCTTCATTTTCAAGAATTATAATTCGTGTGAACGACAAGCATTTCTACCTCATCTTTTCGTTGGAAAATAGAACGGCTTATCTCAAGATCCAATGCTTTACCTTCCACAACTTGAACAGCGGCATTCCTACTGTGCACTTCTATTTTTGATGAAGCCGCTTTTTTATAAATCACAGGAACTTGACAATACGTAAAGGCAAGCGCATCCTTTTCAATTGAAAGACAACAATTTTGTCCTTTAATATTAACGTAATTGAAGGTTTCCGAGCGCTCTAAAAATTCTGCTGATTTTAAGATGACGGGCTCAAAACAAAGTACACCCTTAGAAACGGCAATGCCCAATTCTCCAAAACGACTTAAAACGTCTTCTTTTACTTGGCCAGTCATTCCCGGTTGTTGCGCTCCTTTTCCTCCAGGGGTATGGGAATAGGGATCTGTGGGGAATGCCCCATAAACCACAGGAGATTTATCAACACCAATCCCATCATTAACAGCAAAATAATGTTTGATTAAACGATCAATTACCGCTTCGTCTTCCACATCGGTAATAGCTTTATTGGTAATTTCTAAGACAGCTAGTAGTAGTTTAGAAACCATATGCCAGTATATCGAACCTAAACCTTCATATCCAAAAAAGGTACCCGATCGTCCCGTAAAGGATTTATGATCAAATACTGCTTCAAAAGCTTCGTAAAGTAGTGGAGCCTCTTTTTGAACCAAGTCACCATAGGATTCAGGAAGTTCTTCTAATGCCTTCTTTAAGGAATTGACATTGTTGAAGTTTCCATTAAAGTGATATTCTCCTTCACAGTCCTTTGCGATAATTTGCTGATTTCCTGCTTTTAAAAGTGCTTGTAATAATTCCGAACGCTCCACGCTTTGCTTGGCAATAGTGTTTTTATCTAAAAATCTTGAAAGCTCCTTATTTGGATAGAGGATATAACTGTTTTGATCCTCACGATATAATTTACTTGTTCTTAGGCTATCCAACACATTTAAACTGGCATCGGCTGATAAATATCCAGAACTCAAAACCGCCACTTGCCCTTCCAGCATTTCAGGCAAATTAGAAATGGTTATGGTATCACCATCTTTTACGCTCATTAAATTATATGCATGATACAAATCGTCTGCTCTTTTGTTGGCACGGATGGAATGTTCTAAAAAGGTTTGTGCCAAACGAACAAAATGGATCAAAGTAGCTGTAGCGAGCGCTTTTTTAGTTCCTGAAAATTGCTGGTCATAAATAGTTGATCTATAGATACTCCCCGCTTCACCCAAAGAGTCTAAGATGGTTTTTCGGTCGCTATCTGAAATCGTTGTATCTAAAAGGGATTTATGACTTTCAAAGGCCGCATTAATCTGGCTAAAAAACTGGTGTAATTCTTCTGAAAGTTCAATGCTACTTTCTTCTGTCTTTGCTAAAAGTCCATCAAAGAAGTGTAAAAACCTTCTCAGATAATAAAGTGTCACCATGGATACTCCATTTCCAACAAGTGCATTGTTGGCATCATTCCATTCAGGGCGTTGGGTATTCATCCAAATTCCCCCTTCTGGAATAAAATTTGACAGTTTTGCCAATACCGTAGCCAGAATCTTTTCAATAAAATTGACTTTATAGATTCCATTAGCACGATCTTTTAAAAGCGACCCATCAATTCCCATTTTACTTCGGGCATCATGGATTTTTTGATCTCCTTCAAAGTCGAAGTCAATCGTGTTTTTTGGATCTTTTAAAATCTCCTGATAACTTTTAATTCGATACGGTACATCCGCATAAACAAAAAGGTCTTGAGAGAAATATTGGTTGAGCTTTTGAGGATAATACCGTTCAATAAACTCCAAAAATTTAAGGAGGTAGATGATTTGGTGATCCCCCCAATATCCAATGTAGGACCATGGATTATCAGGCTCAATGGTTTCCCAGTCATAACCATCCTTGGTGACTCGGTAAGGATTGTAACCGTCGAAGGTGGTGGCATTTAAAAACTTGTGAATCATGCCTTCGATAAATTCTGGATAGGAATGGGCTAGGGCTTCCCAATTTTGAAAAATATCTCTCCAGTTTCCTTGATAGTCAAGAATTTTGGAGCCGTCAATTTCGTTTTGCGTGTTGATCGAAAATTTATTCCACGGGCGACTGGGGTCTCCGTGTCTTCGACTAAACTTTAAGGGTAAATATTCCAAACACAAACGCTTAAAGTCTTTATCATCTTCTTTTTCCGCCAATTCCGTCAAATAATCCAAGCTAAACAGTTCGGGAAGTCCTTTTAATAGGGTTTCCTTTTCTTTAAAAACCTTTTTGTTGGCCTTATTGATGTAAGGAGCAAATTCCTTTTTTTCAATTTGATAGTTGTCATCAAAAATACCTCCTCGCATGATGTTAAACATGGTGTTAGCAAAATGTCGGCTATTTCGACGTTTATCGGCAGTGAGTTGAAGTCCATCAGCAGCACCCACTAATTCCTTGAGCTGTTCTGAGCCTTCTGCAATGTCTTGATGAATCCGTTCAACAAACGATGGATTATTTTTTAAGTCGGCTTGAAGTTGAACAATGGCCTCAACAGTTTGATTGACATTGGCAACTAGCATCCATTCTTGTGCGGTTTCTGCCTCCAAAGTGATGGAATCATTTAAAAAATAGGCTCCCTTTTCAGCTTTTAAAGCTACTTCCGTCTCCAATTCCTGCCCTTCTCTAAAATGATCTAACTGCAAAGAAGACAAAAGATAGGTGGGTGCTGATAAACCCTGCGACCAAACAATATTAGCTTTTAAAGCTTCACTCGGCTCTGCTTTATCAACAATGACCGCACTCAAAGCATATATTCCAAGTCCACTATTGATTTCCAATTCGCTTTTTTTGTAGGCATCAACCAGATTACTACTCGCATTTTGAACCACCTCTTCAATTCCCCATGGGAGAATGTTTTGAAGTCCGTCAACAAAACGAATGTCTAAGGAAAGTGTTCCTAGGTTTTCTATTTTTGATTTCCTTACAAAGCCGAACTGGCTGCTAGAATTCCATTCGTAGGAATACTTTAGGTCTAAGTCATGATTGATCTCCTCAAAAATAACTTTATTCCCATAAGTGTTTTTATATAAATTACGACTCGTTTTATAAATCCCGTTTTGTCTTTTGGAAAACGGTTCCCACAAGAAAGTTTTCTCTTCTTTGGTCACTAAAAAAATGGACTTGCTTCCTGTAGTTTCCTCAGATTCTGTGATTTTATCATCTGTATAATATGGGAACAAAGCAAAATTACTGTTTTTTCTTCCTGCCGAAAGTGCCCCATTACTGGAAATAAACATCCAGTGATTGGAATTGCTTACGATACTCATAAAAAACGGACGCATGGCATCAACGTTGGTCATTTTATAAAAAGGTTCGCCACCAATTATCACTTCCTGAAGATCAACTTCAGCATCTGAAAAAATGGCTTGTTGGGTTCCTAAATAAATTTTTAGAGGATTATTCATTAATCAATGTTGGTTTAAATAAAAAAGTATGAGAGATAGGGTTCTTCTTGTATAAAAGAGAACACAGTGGATCTTAAAATAGTAATATTCTTTAAAGTCAAAATGGTGTCTAAATATAAATATAATTTTAGGAATGAATGGAATTAAAGCAACAAGTTAGTGCATTGCTTCTTTATTAAAAATTCTTACAACAGATAGACAACGAGAAAGCCGAGATAAGTCCCTAACGCATTCCCTAGGGTGCCCACTAAAATAGCCGGAAGTATTAAGGCTTTTCGATTAAAGTTTTCTGCCAGGGCAATAGCCGTTGTACCGCCCCCAATATTGGCTTGACTCACTATAGCAATCATTTCCCAATCTCTGTAGATTAGCCCCCCAATAAGGACTAATAATAGCCCGTGTAAGCATACGGCAAAACCCGTAAAGAGGATCAAGGAAATCCCAATGGCTTTTAGTTCACTAACCGCACTTAGTTCACAGTAGGCTCCAATAACAGCAAGAAAAATATAAACCAAATACAATCCTAAACTATGGCTTCCTTTAAGATTAGCGACCCCCTTGAATTGAGCCAAAATTATTCCAAGAGTAGATATTATAAGGATAGAGGGGATTTGAGGAAAAAAATCAGCGATGCGTTCAGAAATAAAGTAGGCTCCTAAACCAAGAAAAGCAAGCCATGACAAGCCCTTTAAATCAATCGCTTCTTTTTCTTGGTTATGATCCATTGCTGGGGAATCGACAGGGCTTGATGGGGTTTTACCTTTCCACCATCGATTGAGGAATAGGGGAAGTGTTAGTGTGACCACTATCCATAGGGTGGTGATCACATTATCTACAGCAATGGTTCCTGCATATAGGGCTCCTTTTTTCTGAAAACCATATTCCAAAGCAACAGCATTAAAGTTAACGCTGCCTCCCGTATAGGTTCCAGTCAACATACCAGCAATCACTTTTCCATCTTCACCCAAAAGATCCCCTGGAGATAAAACCAGCCATGAAATGATAATCCCTGCAGTGGTGGTCAATGAACCGATAACAAACAGGCCAATCATTGGAAGGCCTGCCTTCTTGATGGAGGTTAGATTAACATTTAACAATAAATAAAAAATGGATATGGGGGCGACATATTTAAAAATAACATCGTACAAATCAATACTGTTGGAGGCTGATGGAATAAGTTGGAGATTCGCCAATACTGCTGTAAATATTATTACCAACAGTGCCGCCCCAAATTGTTTGCCCACTTTTGTCTTTCCAACATAAAGGGCTGCAACCACCATTAAACAGAGCATTACTATGACGTAAATAGGATTTGATATCATTTCCATAGCATTAGATTATGACATTTAATATAGCTAATAAAAATATACCACCTCCATCAATTCCAAAAAAGATGGGAGTCCAAAAATTATGAAACTGCTATTTTTATCCAAATAATGGGAAAATTCAAGCGTTTTTTATTCGTGCGCTATTGGAAAATACTATTCTAGGTCGTCACTTTCAAAAGCTTCAATAAGCTGCCAATAGCTGCTGTCCGAATCCCTGTTCTGCTCATCACTTTTCCCATTTTTTCGATAAAGGGGAAAAAAAGGAACACATCTCAAATACAAGAGTTATCCTCTCGAGGAGATAACTCTTTTGAAAAATGATTTAAACGTGTTCAATAATTAATCTGGTTAAGACGATGTAATCTTTTTGACTGCTTCTGCAGTTTCTAAAAGTGTTTTTTCAAATGGAATAGGTGTCCAATCAAAAACCTCCATTGTCTTAGAGTTATCGGCATTTAGATTCATATCGAGCATGGTTAACATTCCTTTGGCTTCTCGGTCAAAATTGGCCAAAAATTTCAACATAAAATTTGGTGCCAATTTAGTGCTTGGCCCTTTATAACCATTGTCTAAAAGAAGTTGGCATATCGACTGAAAACTTCTTCCTTCTTTTTCAGTTGCTAAAAAACGTTGGTTAGCTGCTTTCGGTTCTGTTAGGGCTGCAACATGTAAATAGGCGACATCACGAACATCCACCATGGGGAAGGACGTGTTTGGCACCATAGGTATTTTTCCTCCTAAAATTTTTACAATCATTGACATTGATGCTCCAGAAATATTTGTGCCAAGGGGAGGTCCAAAAACCCCACCAGGATTAATACTAACCAATTCTAAAGTAGGATCACCTGATTGATTATTTATAAAATCCCACGCAGCTTGTTCTGCTAATGTTTTGCTTTTAAAATAAGTACTTATGTTTTTTGAATTTAAGTCAGTCCATTCTTCGGGTGTAATTGTACCTGTTTTTTTACCTCCCATAATTGCAACCGTAGAGCTGGTTAATACAACTCGTTTTACTCCATTTTTTTTTGCAGCTTTTAACACCCTTAACGTTCCATCGACAGCAGGACCAAGCATGTCCATTTCATTTTTTGGATTTTCTACTGTAAATGGAGAGGCCATGTGCATAACAAAGTCACAATTAGATAATGCTGAGTCCCATCCATTATCATAGTTTAGATCTAAATGAGC
Organism: Flavobacteriaceae bacterium; assembly: GCA_965662885.1. Taxonomy (GTDB): domain Bacteria; phylum Bacteroidota; class Bacteroidia; order Flavobacteriales; family Flavobacteriaceae; genus CBFIJI01. Next base: position 11,542 of record CBFIJI010000048.1, read on the forward strand.
AAAAGAAAGATTCTTAATAGAAACCGAGGCCGATTTAAGAGTAGATTTCACCTCATTTGCTTTATTTTCAGTTCGTACACTTCCAACTACATTATATCCATTTTCTAAAAGAATTTTCGCACAATGTAAACCGATATATCCAGATACTCCTGTTAGTAATACTGTTTTGCTCATTTTAAATAATTTTTTATTATTACTTTTGTTTTGATAGTAAAAGTAGCAAAATTACTATTGTTTTAATAGTAATAATTTACTTTATTTATAATAATGTCATTTTTAGAGAAGACTTTTCGTTGCGACTGCCCTGTGACCTCAGCATTAGATATTGTTGGAGACAAATGGACATTGGTCATCATAAAATTGATGTTGCTTGATCTCAAAAAAACCTTTAAAGATTTCTCAAAAAGTGATGAGTCGATTGCACCTAGTATTCTATCGACCCGACTGAAGACTATGGTGAAAATAGGTTTAATTGTCAAAGTAAAACAGGCCAATAATAAGAAAACCAACCTCTATCTTCTTACCCAAAAAGGACTCTCCTTAACTCCAATTATTGATGAATTGGCCTTATGGACTCATCATAACATTCAACCAATTGATCCGAAAAAGTTTAATGAAATGTATGGTAATATTAAAGATAAAAAGGAACTACATCATGCCATTATCGAACGATATAAAGTGGCAATGATCCCACTAAAAGTATAACTGTCAGTTGATATCCCTAGATCATATTCATCAATGAACAAGCTTAAGTACCAATTTTTTATAAAATCTAATCCTATGAAAATCTACAAAATCCTTTTAACGCTTTTTATTTTTCTGTGTTATTCATGCAATAAAAATAATGACGACTCAGAACAAAATACTCAAGGCAAAAACATGTTACTTATAGGAAATAGTTTTTTTAGACCTTATGCACAAAAACTTGATCTTTTGGCCATTGATGCAGGTTTTGTTAATCACAATAGTACCATTGTAATTCGTGGTGGCGAAAACGGAAGAGCTATCAATTTTTGGAACGATGCTTCTAGTGAGGAACATATTCAAATTAAGTCAACTCTTGACCAGGGAGGTGTGGATGTTTTTGGAATGCCCAGCGGACATGAATCTGATAATCCAATCGAGGGTCATCGTGCATGGATAGAATATGCGTTACAAAATAATCCAAACATTTCCATTTTTATCTCGTTAGCACCTTTTGACTTTCCGAATGGAGATCCAAATGGAACTCGACCAGATTGGGATACGTTGGCAGCAGACAATGGATTCAATGCTATACATGAAATGTTTGATTTTTATATAAATGAAATTTTACATAATGAAATTGTAGACCAATTGCGTATCGAATTTCCTTCTACTAAAATATTTACCCTACCAACTGGCTGGGCTACATTTAATTTATATCAAATGAACATTGATGACCTATTGTTAGATCAAATTGATATGTTTGGACCACGTGAAACTTCAATTTTTACAGATCTAAAAGGTCATCAAGGGGATATTATTCGGGAAACAGGTGGTCTTGTATGGTTGAACAGTCTTTATAATGTTGACCTAAATTCCTATTCCTATGAGACTGGATTTAATACGGACTTACATTCAATTGCTGAAGAAATAATAAAGGGGCATGACCCCAATTATAAACAATAAAACCTATTGTTTGTCTCAATTGGATGTTTTAAGCCTACTCAAAAATAAGTAAAACGGTTATCCCCAATAAAAGGGTAATCGTTTTAGTAGCGAGGTAGGTGTGTCCGCCCTTGGCGGAAGTCAAACCAGTGTCCGCTCAACCTTAGTAGAGCGGATATGATCCCGACGAGCTACCTACTGCTCTACCTTGTTATTCAGCAACTTAAATATACTTATTGTTTTACTGCCAATAAATACTGCCAGAATGAGCAAATTTAAAGTGTCTGTTGGAACATCGAAATCCCAACCAATTATTATCATTTATTACAATGAAAAGCGTCATCGTTATTGGAATGGAAAAGCTATCAATGTGAACATAAAATCTAAAGACAACCCTAGCCTACTCAGAGCTGCATTTGAACTAAAACTTAAAGAAGGTTGGAGACCTCAATCAAAGAAAAAAGAAGTTAAGGAATTACCAATTACAGTTTTTCAAGCACTTCAACAAGGTGTTGAAACAAAAAAAGCACAAGGATGTTCTGAACGCTTTATAAAGGATATTAAACGTATTGTGACACTATGGAAACGGTATGAAATTGAACAGCATTTAAAGAACCTCACACTTGATGAATTAGAATTCTCACACACTAGAAACTTTATAATTAGACCTAATTGGAGTTCTAAAAAACAACAGATAGTAAAATCTACTTTAAGTCCATTATTAGCTGAATTCAAACATCATTTAATTCAAAGTATCAAATTAAAGAAACCGACTTCAACTCTTCATAAACCCTTTGAAGATATTAATGCAGTACTTGATTCTATTAAAGGATATAACAACCACTTACACCTATGCTGTTTGATAACCTATGGATGCCTATTAAGACATCATCGTGAAATAAGAGAACTTAAATGGACTGATTTTACTGATGACTTTAAATACATTCATTTATTAGGAAATAGAAATAAATCAGGAAGAAATAGAAATTAACGATGATTTTATCCAAAATAATTAATAATTTAACTTAATGACACTTAAATAATATGAAACAAAAATTAATTTTTATACGCTTTATTCATTTAATTCTTTTTTGTGCAGTGTTGAATATTCATGCACAAAATAAAATTGATGAAAAATTAAATATAGTCGTCATCGGAGCTCATCCTGATGATTGTGATATTAAAATGGGAGGTACTGCAATTTTATTTGCTCAAATGGGGCATAATGTTAAATTTATTTCAGTAACCAATGGCGATGCAGGACATTTTGAAAAAGGTGGTGGGGCTTTAGCTAAAATTAGAAGAAATGAGGCTTTAGAAGCTGGAAAGCGATTCGGCATTAAAGAGTATAAAGTACTCGACAACCATGACGCAGAGTTATTTCCAACTTTAAATATTAGACATCAATTAATAAGGGAAATTAGAAGTTTTAATGCAGATATTGTTGTTTCGCATAGACCTGTAGATTATCATCCTGACCACAGATACACAGGGATTCTTGTTCAAGATTCGGCATATTTAGTAATTGTTCCTAATGCAGTTTCTGACACCCCACCTTTAAAAACGAATCCAGTCTTTTTATACTTACAGGACAACTTTAAAAAACCTTATCCATTTCAACCAGATATTGCAGTCGATATAACAGCTGTTTTTGAAAAAAAAATCAAAGGTTTGGATGCTCATAAATCACAGTTTTATGAATGGCTACCTTGGACAAGTGGAGACTATGAAAAAGTGCCAGAATCGGAAGCGGACCGGCTTGATTTCCTCTCTAAAGTTCGGGAAGGTAAAATCACATCAAACACAAGAGAGTCGCTTATAAAATGGTATGGTGAAAAAAAGGGGAATTCAGTGAAGTATGCTGAGGCTTTCGAAATATGCGAATATGGAAAACAACCAACTGAAGAAGAGATTTTAGCTCTTTTCCCAATGTTGAACCCAAAAGAATAAACAATCACTTTGAATCTGTAAATAAAATCACAGGATTATATCTTAAGTCAAAAGTGAAATTTTGAGTTCTAGATTAATAGCGAATGGAATTCAAATTAAGCGGAAGTAGAAACAAGTCTGGAAGGAATCGAATAGTTCCAGTTCCTTATTATGTTAAAGAAGAACTCCAACAAATAGGTTTTGAGACCTGTTTGTTTGGGTATAAATCACCCAATAAAGACTTCTTCTCTACCTTGTGGGGCAGATATAAAAAGCAAAGTAAACTCCTTAGTTTGAAGGTTCTTCTTTGTAGCGAGGTAGGCGTGTCCGCCCTTGGCGGAAG
>CBFIJI010000049.1:0-15352 GCA_965662885.1 Flavobacteriaceae bacterium
CTTGAAATTTCATCTCTATTGATATTCAAATGAATGTAAGGCTTCCCTACAATGCGATCTGCAAACACGGCCTCACTTTTTACTGATGGCACTTCTTTGAGTATTACTTCCAATTCCCTGCCAAATGCCTCTATGGTTTTTAGATCAGGCCCATATACTTTGATTCCCATAGGCGCACGCATTCCTGTTTGCAACATCACCAAACGTGTTTGGATGGGTTGTAGCTTTGGTGCAGAAGTTACTCCGGGTAGTTTGGTTACCTTTATAATCTCTTCCCAAATGGTATGGTGATTTTTAATGTGAGGTCGCCAGTTTCTGAAATATTCTCCTTTTGCATCTTCAATTAACTCTTTCGTTTCAACGGTTGTAAAAAGCCGCCGTGAAGCTTCTTGAATAGCAGCATCACTTAGTTGACGATTGGCATTGTAAATGCGTTCTCCACTTTTTAATACAAATAGCCCAGCTTCGTCTACTTGATAGCGTTGGCGAATACCTTGCGAATCCGTCATGTACTCGGAGGTATATTGGATTAAATTTTCAAACATAGAAAGCGGTGCCGGATCTAAAGCAGATACCGTTCTTCCTGCTTTTCCAACGACTGTTTGGATTTCTGGAATGCTTGCTACCGCCATATCCAATTGCTGTAATACTTTTTTATTTTCTGCAATACCGGCATGAGACATAGAAGTGGGCATCAGTAAAAAAGAACCTTCGTTTAATGCAGGCATAAATTCTTTACCCATGTTTTTTAAAATCCCAAAACCAGCGATTAATAAGAGTATTGGAACACTTATAAAAATCCATTTATGACCTAAAATCCATGTTAATATACGTCTGTACTGTTTTCGGAAAAGAACAAAGCCACCCAAGAGTCCAAAACAGATAAGACCAACAAAAACCAAGTTACTTAAGAGGCTATTCGTCAATCCTAAAGGACGCCAATAATAGGTTAAAAGAAAAATAACGGTAAGAACTGTACTGATGATTTGTCCTTGCTCCAATTGTTTTTTTGTAATGCGTTTTTGCTGACTTAAAAGGCTTAAGCCCCCAAAGATTACGAGTAAAATTCCTAGCCAAAAACCATAGAGTGTTGCTAGTAGTCCTAACAGTATGAGCAGACTATTGAAAGCAATTCGAAGGCTCGCAGTAAAAGATCGTTTTTTAAACAGTAGTGCTGCCATTGGGGGAATCAGAAACAGAGCTACAATGATGGAGGCCGTTAATGCAAATGTTTTGGTAAAGGCCAAAGGTCGAAAGAGTTTTCCTTCTGCACCAATCATGGTAAAAACAGGAATAAAACTGATGATGGTTGTTAAAACCGCTGTGAGAATAGCACTGGAAACTTCTACTGTTGCTCGATATACGATAGTGTTGATTGGGGTATCTTTTTCTGCTTCTTCTCGGTGCCTGAGAATATTTTCAGATAAAATCACGCCGACATCAACCATGGTTCCAATGGCGATAGCAATTCCAGATAGTGCAACAATATTGGCATCTACGTTAAAGAACTTCATCCCGATGAAAACCATAAGTACGGCAACAGGAAGGAGTCCCGCAATTAAGAGGGATGACCGAAGGTTGAACACCATAATGAGAATCACCAAAATGGTAATGACTATTTCCAAACTTAGAGCATCACTCAAAGTGTCTAAGGTCTCTTGAATCAATTGGGTTCGGTCATAAAAGGGAACAATGGTCAATTGTGAAGTACGACCATCAGGTAAAATTTTTGAAGGAAGTCCAGCACTGAGTTGTTTAATTTTAGCCTTAACATTATTAATAACTTCTAATGGATTGGCTTGATAACGTGCAACGACCACCGCCCCAACGACCTCAGCTCCTTCTTTGTCCAAAATTCCTCTTCGCGCTTTGGGACCGAGTGAAACACGAGCAATGTCCTTAATTCTGATGGCGCTAAAGTTTTTTGAACGAACTACAGCATTTTCAATATCAGTAATGGAGTTGACAGCTCCTAAGCCTCGAACCAAATATTCTACTTGATTGATTTCCAAAGTTTGTGCACCAATGTCACGATTGCTTTTTTTAATGGCTTGGACTACGGCTGCTAATTCAATTTGATATTGACGTAAAAGTTCTGGATCAACGTCTACTTGATATTCTTGTACATGTCCCCCAATACTCGCTACTTCTGCAACTCCTCCTGCAGCAGCTAAGGCATTTTTAACATAATAATCTTGAATGCTTCGCAACTCGTTTAAATCCCAACCACCTGTTACATTCCCTTCTGGGTCACGTCCTTCCAAAGTATACCAAAAAATCTGTCCTAATGCGGTTGCATCTGGTCCTAAATTAGGTTGAACTCCTTCGGGTAAGAGATCACTTGGAAGCGCATTTAATTTTTCTAAAATTCGGCTACGACTCCAGTAAAATTCAAACTCTTCTTCAAAAATGATGTAAATTGAAGAAAACCCAAACATGGAGGAACTTCGAATTGTTTTAACCCCAGGAATTCCCAATAAAGAAGCGGTTAAAGGATAGGTAATTTGATCTTCAATATCTTGAGGGGAGCGTCCCTCCCATTGGGTAAATACTATTTGTTGGTTTTCACCAATATCTGGGATTGCATCAACTGCTATTGGGCTTCGTGGAAGCTCTCCTGTATCCCATTGAAAAGGTGCTGTTACTAAGCCCCCTCCAATAAAGAGAAGAAGAAGCAGAAGGGCGATAAGTTTATTTTCGATTAAAAACCGAATGCTTTTGTTGAGCATTTTATTTGATCATTGGATGAGACATAGATGAATTTAGACCACATAAAGTGGGTGCTTTTCAGTATTTTCTGAAAAACAAAAGGGTCTTTACAATAAAAATCAAATTAAATACAACTCGTATAACTGATATACGGGTACAACGATCTTGGGTGGTTTGTATTTGCTAAAGGAAAATTGGGTCCACTTGTGGTTATTGAATTGCCATTCCTTGTGCAAGGGAAGTATTGCGGTAGTGGCCACGTCTTTTTTAAAACTAATTGCTTCAAAGGAGACTTTAAATACATCTTGTCCTTCAACGATGAATTGTTTGTCTTCACAGCAACTTTTTGAACTCATGTCTGAGGTGTTGACATCGCCTAAAGCCATTGACATTCCACAATCTTTAGCGGCCTTAAAAATTGCAGCATCAACCAAAAGTTCCCCACAATAGTGCAAACTTAAAGTGAATGACATGGTGGAAAAGAGCACCACAAAGGCCATCAACACAGCAATTATTTTATTTAAGGGTTTCAACATCGATTACAAAGATAATGAAAATCGACAATATCAAATTCTAACTAAGCTTAACAATACCGTTATTTTTTTATTAAATTTTCAAAAGCTATCGTCTTTCTTGATTTTATTTCCTGGAAACATAACGATAGAATCAAGGTGTTGAAATAATACGTTACTGCACATTTGGAGTCCTTTTTAAAGGCGTTTCCGTAGTGTAAGATTTTACTTCTTTTTCAATTTCTTTAACTTTTCGAAGTAAAATTGGAACGGCAGGATAGACCATATTATGTCCATAAGCTTGAATTTCATAGAGCTCTGTTTTTTCATGCCCCGCCAATTTCATCATCCGCATCATATAAGCATTTTCTTCATAACGTCCCAAAAGTTCTTGATCACGATCACCAGTTATGATGATGTATGGAGGTGCATCTGGCCGAACATGATATAAAGGAGCCATAGCATCAATAATAGGAGTTATTTCATCAATTCCTTGTTCTTCTCTAACTGTCATATGGGTGATGGCATGTCCACTAAATGGGATTAAGCCTGCTAGTGAATTTGCGTCGATATTGTAGGCATTTAAATACTTTTTATCCAATCCGACCATACTGGCTAAATAGCCTCCTGCAGAATGTCCAGACAAAAAGAGTAATGATGTTGACCCTCCGTATGCAGCAATATTTTGATGCACCCAAGCAATGGAGGCTGCAGCATCCTCAATAATGCTTGCTGTTGGCACTTTTGGGTAAAAACGATAGTTTACAGCAACTACGGCAACCCCCTTTTCTTTTAAATAGTCCGGAATGTTTTTATTACCGAATTTTAACCCCCCTCCATGGAAATAAATGATGGTAGGAAAGTCTTTTAGGGTCTCTGGGTAATAGATATCCAAAACACAGCGTTCTTTTATATACGGATCAGTTTGTTGTTCAAGCGTGCGATAGCTTATATTTTCAATAAGCTTATAGCTCGTCTTTTCCTGTCCATAAGTGAGTAGTAATCCAAAAAATAAACAGCTAATTAAGGGCGTATAAATTACTTTCATTGTTTAATTTAACTATGTTGATTTAATTTATTTAAATTTACATATAATTAATTTACAATAAAAAGATTGGTTTAAGCAGTGACCTGAAAAAGTGCAACTATTCTAATTTAATTATGACTATTATACTATGAAAAAAAGTAAGCTAACCCTTATAGGCCTCCTATTTTTAATACTTAGTTCTTGTGGAAGTCAGCATGATTTAATAGCAACATATAATCCCTTTAGTAAATATGAACTGGAGACCCCTGTTTATGTTTTTGACGAACCAGCAGGAGCAAGACGTTTATTTCGAACCAATAAAAAAGTTGCACTAGACTATTTAAACTATGTTAGCGCTCAAAGTCCATCATGGTATTTAAAATATTTTAATGTAAATACGATGCGTAAGATGGGGTGGAGTAGTCATTGGGATTTCTACAATAATCGTTTTTTTGTATGGCAAAGCTTAATAAACAATCCACAACTTTGGATAGGTGAAAAATGGAATGTTCCTATAAATTCAGAAGCTACCTTTTTTGCATTTAGCAGCCCTCAAAATGACCTTAGAAGAATGCTTCAAAGGTTGTTTTGGCTTGAAAATTATGCCTATGTTTCTTTTAACGCTTCGATGCAAAATAATATTCAAGCTCCTCTAAGCTCTAATAACACTGATTTTAATACAGAAAGTCAACTTAAAAAAACAGCTAAAAGTAAAGACCTTAATAGTGTAATTGATCTTTTTCAACAAAATAATATCCAAATTAATGTTGTTGAGAGTGTCCAAGGTGCTATACAACTGAATGCGCTACAAAAAAATAAATCAGGGAGAAATAATGCTACAAAAGGTAGCTATAATCTCACGAAAGGGGTAACGACAAAAAACACAACCAATTATCGTTCGAAAAGTGGTAAAAATAATTTTTCCTCTGGCTTCACCACTCGCAACAGCGTTAACAACAACTCGGTAAGAACCCCTATAAGTAACCCAGGAATGTCCGTTGGAGGAAACAGTGGAGGTGGTGGGAGTATTTCACTTGGTAGCGGAAGCGGCTCCAAAGGGTCCTCAGGAAAAAAGCAGTAGCTTTACTTTAAATACTAGTATTCGTTTTGCAACTACTGAATTGATTTTCTTTAGCGAAATCGTACAGCTTAACTATTAACAGAATCTCTTACTAAAACTTGTAACTACTAATGATTTTATACAAAATCTATCAGCTTCCATGAATGTGAAAACCATCATTTTTGACTTTGACGGCACGATAGCAAATACCTTTGATCCTATTATCGATATTTACAATTCAATTGCTCCTAAATACAATTGTAAAATAGTTACTCCACAAGAACGCATTCAAATTAAAGATCAACGCCCACAAGATGCTTTCAAAAGTTTTAATGTTACCCGTTTTAAAATTCCCTTTATTGTTTATGAAGTTCGTAGAATATTAAGGCAAGAAATTAAAGATACACCCCCCTATGAAGGAATACTTGAGGCATTAATAGTAATAAAAAATGCTGGATTTCGATTGGGAATTATGACTTCTAATTCCAAAAAAAACGTGGCATTATTCCTAAAAGAAAATGAAATCGATACTCTTTTTGATTTTATTTATTCGGGAAGAAACCTTTTTAATAAAGCAGATGTATTACGTAAACTATTACGAAAAGAAAACCTAGAGAAAAACAACTGCTTTTACATCGGTGATGAAACCAGAGATATTGAAGCTACTCAAAAAATAGGTCTCCCAATTATTTCTGTAAGTTGGGGCTTTAATAGTGAGGAAGCCCTTCAAAAATTACACCCTATCGCCATAGCCCATACTCCAAAAGACTTGGTTGATGTGCTCCTTAGCCTTCGTTAAGAACATTGTATAACTGCTCAACACTTTGAGTGCTTATTTTAAAGTTTATTTATCTAAAAAAAGAGGACTCAACAAGCTTTAAATTATTGCTTTAACTCAAGGCTTTAGCATTCAATTGAACATAGTATTTTTGAGCAGCTTCAAGGAGGGGTGTCAGGTGCTTTGGGAATGGCGTTATTTTGGGTTGGTATTTTTTAAAGCCTGTAGAATTATGAATATTGTCATACCAATATTTCGCCCAAACACCGTCTTCTTGCCGTGCTCCTTTCTTCCAAGTCAACATTTTTTCATCAAAAGGAATACCACATTGTTGGCAACATTTTAATAGTATTTTTTGAGGATCAAGCAATACTTTTTTAGAGTCCAAAACCATATAGTTGATTTTTTCACGTTCAAAGTAGTCCATCAATTCAACCTGCGCGGCATAACCAACGTCTTCCATTTTAGGTTGCTCAATCACTTTCGCAAAAGAAGGCAACATTTCTTTAGGATCTCGGGTAAGGATAATATTGACTACATCTTTCAAAAAAGAGCGGTCTAAACCTAAAAGATGATGGGTCATGTTTTTAAAAAAAACAACTGCTTGGTTATGCTTGCCCAACATCATATCAACAACTTTTTTACCATCATTTTCTTGCGAAGCTATTACCTCCGCTGCCCCAGGGTGATAACTCTCTGCTGAAGTATTCGATAAATAATGGGCATACAATGGTTCATCAAAGACCTGTGTATCTTGTCGTTGTGCAAAAGAATACATCATGGTGGTAGAAATATTCCGAGGGCCTGACCATAAACAAATTCTTGTTATTCCATCTTTAACTTTCATCCGTTTGCAATTGCTTCTTCAATTAATTCGTGATATAACACACTTAATTTCTTTGTCATCATTCCTTGTGTAGCTTCTCCTATTGGTCTTCCATCAATATTCGTTACAGGAGTTAATCCACCAAAAGTTCCAGTAACAAAGGCCTCATCGGCACCATAAACATCAAAGAGAGAAAAATCCTTTTGATGACAAGGAATATTATTTCTTTTACAAGCTTCAATCACTTTTGCACGTGTGATTCCATTCATGCAGTACTGCCCCGTTGACGTCCAAACTTCTTGGTCTCTGACAATAAAAAAATTGGTTGCATTACAGGTTGCTACAAACCCATTGATGTCCAACATCAAGGCCTCATCAGCACCTGCTTCAATGGCTTGAACCAAGGCCTGAACTTCATGCAGTTTACTATGGCAATTCAATCGGGGGTCTAAATAATCTGGGGAACCTCTTCGGATTGTTGATGTAAATAAGCGTATGCCCTTTTCGATACTTTCTTTAGCCGCTTTTTTGTGCTCCGCAATAATGACCACATTGGGACCTGAAATGGTTAATCGGGGGTCTTGAGAGGGTGTTTTTTTAATCCCACGGGTCACCATGACCCGGACATGAACGTTATCATGCATTGCATTGGCATGAATTGTTTTCCAAATGTCTTGGGTTAATGCTTCTTTTGTAAACGGTAATTTCATTCCTACCGTTGCAGCAGCTTCCCACATTCTTTTTAGATGTAAGTCCAAAAACACAAGTTTGTCATGATGCAATCGAAGAGCTTCCCATACCCCATCACCAACTAAATAACCACTGTCGAAAACAGAAATTTTTGCTTCTTCACGATGCAGTAATTCTCCATTGATAAAAATCTTAATGTCTTTATTTCTTTCATCTGCCTCAGCATTGTGTGTTCCGTGTACCATATTGATTTGAATTATAAACGAAGTTAAAGGAAATATACTGTTTGTTAAAGCAATTTTTAACAGATCAAGAAATGGGTGTAGGACAAGGGTTTATAGGTGAGCGGTTAAAAAGATGTTATGTTTAGTGTAAAAACAAAAAGACCACTTTTCTTTTTTGTCCTTTATTTTAGTAAAATGGAACTTGGAATCGACAGCTTTACAACAGCCCCCTCAAGAAGAACACTAAGTCTGGCAAAAAGCTTTAATGAAATACAGGGGAGAATTGAATTGATCGGCACCCTTGTTGTACCTTTGATAAAATCCTAAATAAGGAGCGTTTATAATGAAGTCAAATTCCTTAAAACAGATCGCTTTAGCCAACCAACCGATAGGTGTATTTGACTCTGGTGTGGGGGGGTTAAGTGTGCTTCAATCTCTTATACAATTGCTTCCCAATGAATCTTTTAATTACTTTGCTGATAGTGGACGTTGTCCTTATGGTCCATTATCTCCAGAGGAAATTTGGAGCAATACGTGCCGAATAATGGAAATTTTAAAGGGGCATAATTGTAAGTTGGTCGTTGTGGCTTGCAATACGATTACGACCAACAGTATTGAACGATTGAGGGAGAACTACAACATTCCAATTATTGGGATGGAACCGGGAACAAAAATGGCCTTCCAAAGGTCTAAAGGAAAACGTATTGGTATTTTAGCGACACAAGGGACGTTAAATGGCTCCTTGTTTAATCAAACATTACGAGACTATAAAGATCATGCTTTTTTTCAATGTGAAGTTGGGCATGGTTTGGTAGAATTGATAGAACAAAACGCTATGGATAGTCCAAATATGCGGACCCATTTAGCAGCATTGCTGCAACCATTCATTGAGGCAGCGATTGACACACTTGTTCTTGGTTGTACGCATTATAATTATTTGACACCCTTAGTGTTGGAACTTTTTCCTTTTCCAATACAAATTATTGATACTTCTCAAGCTGTGGCAAAACAAGTAAAAAAAATATTGGTTGACAATGCGTTGTTATGTCATAAAACGGATAGAAAAATTCTTCTGGAAACTTCAGGAGCAATAGAACCACTTAAGCAAATTCTAAAACGGCTGACACTTTCCACGATGACTATTAAAAACATTCATTTTTCTTCGCTAAAAGAATAAGGAAAAGTCGGCTTGAAAAATCAATAGTCTATAAACAGCAATTACCCTAAAACAAATGATGTACAAAAGCAACTTTTATGGTTTTGTCATCCGTTTTAATGCTTCTAACGCAACTTTAGGTTGGACATCTGACCGCAACATCAGCAATTGTTATTGACTAATAATTTTTAAAATAGTAATTTTAACATATTACATAAATTATTAGTCATGGAAACTCGTCGAACATTTTTACAGAAAAGTAGTGCTTTAACCATGGGAGCTGCGCTATGGCCCTCCCTAGGGTTTAAACCATTAAGCCTAGAAAAGAATCTAGGTGTTCAACTTTACACCTTTCGAAAGGATATGCTTAGCGATCCAGAAGGCACACTTGAAAAGATTGCCGCATTGGGCATAAAAAAAATAGAATCGGCAGGAAGTGAAAAGGGGTATTATTATGGAATGAAACCCGAAAAAATAAATCAAGTATGTACAGACTTAGGAATGCAGTTAGTGAGTGGTCATGTTCAATTGGATGATGATTTTTCATCAACTATAGCTGATGCAGCCGCATCGGGTCAAGACTATTTAATATGCTCTTCTTTACCTTCTTGGGGACAAAACCAAGACAACTATAAACGAGTAGCTGAACAATTCAATGCTGCTGGAGAAGCATGTAAAAAAATGGGAATAAAATTTGGTTACCACAACCACGAATATGAATTTGATTCGGAAAATGGCAAAGTACTTTATGACCTTTTAATGGAGGAAACAGATCCCAATTTAGTTTATATGGAGTTGGATTTGGGATGGGTAATTGCTGCTGGAAAAGATCCGATAGATTACTTTAATCGGTATTCAGGACGTTTTCCATTATGGCACCTCAAAGACATGGATTTGCTTAAAAAAGAAAGTACCGAATTTGGAAAAGGGGGTTTAAATATTCCCGAAATGTGGCTTCAACAAGAAAAATCAGGAGTAGACCATATTTTTATTGAACAAGAAGAATATCACAGTACTCCATGGGAAAGCATGGAACACAATATGCGTTTTATGGAAGCGCTATAAACATTGCTTTCTTGCTTTATTTTATTATTTGTTACATCAACAGATAAATCGGATCATTTTTTTACGAAAACATTATAGTATTTATATCTGCTATTAAAAAAGGGGACTCTCCTTTTTGTGAACATTCAATAAGTATATTTGAGTTGAAACATAAAATATGCTCGGAAAAGTTAAGTTGCGGTTTTGGCAAATATTGAACATGAATGTTGGTTTTTTTGGGATTCAATATAGTTTTGGATTACAACAAAGTGCCGTAAATCCAATTTATGATTTTTTAGGAGCAAGTCCCCATGAAATTCCTTTACTAAATTTAGCTGGCCCCATGACTGGCTTATTGGTTCAACCCATTGTGGGCGCCATGAGTGATCAAACATGGCATCCAAAGTTTGGCCGTCGAAAACCTTATTTTTTTATTGGTGCGTTGGTTTGCAGTTTGTGTTTATTCGCCTACCCCTTTAGTAGTTCCCTATGGATGGCTGCTGGATTACTTTGGATTTTAGATGCTGGAAATAATACGGCAATGGAACCTTATAGAGCATTGGTTGCCGACACCTTAGTAGAGGAGCAACAGCCCCTAGGGTTTCAAATGCAAAGTTTTTTTACGGGCTTTGGACAAACCTTAGCAAATTTATCCTTGTTTATTTTCCCTATGATTTTTATAGGAAAAACGGGGGCTTTACCCACTTGGGTCTATGCGTCTTTTTTCCTCGGTGCAGTGTGTTCTATTGGGTCCATCCTATGGAGTATGTCACACACCAAAGAAATTCCGCCTACTCCAGAAGAACTCGCTAAAATTAAACAAGAGGGGAAAAGTGTTTTTCAGCCATTTATAGATATTTTTTCTGCCATTAAAGACATGCCAAAAGTCATGTGGCAATTGGCATTGGTGTACCTCTTTCAATGGTATGCCTTGTTTTGTTATTGGCAAAACTCGTCAAAAAGTATTGCACTTTCTGTGTGGAAAGCAACTCCAAAAAGCAATCCAGAGGCCTATGAAGCGGCTGTTTCTTGGACGGGATTAGTCAATGGCTGGTATAATATTGTCACTTTTTTAGTAGCCTTTATCTTGGTGGGCTATGCCAAAAAATACGGTGCAAAAAGCGTCCACGCTCTTTGTCTACTCCTTGCTGCCATTGGGTTTTTAGCTTTCCCCCATATTGAAAATAAAAATTTATTATTCTTTGCCATTACTGGCTTTGGTATTGGATGGGCAAGCATGATGGGTATTCCCTATTTAATGGTGGTAGCGGATATTCCCAAAGAAAAATATGGGGTGTATATGGGGATCATTAATATGATGATTGTAATTCCAATGATTATCCAAAGTTTTTCATTTGGATATATTTTGGAGCATTTTTTAAATGACGATCCGCGACATGCTATCACTTTTGCAGGGGTTCTGTTGCTGATTAGCATGGTCTGTACCTTATTGATTAAAACCAAAAAAGAAACGACTTGAAAAATAAGAATCAAGGTATCGACATTTTATGTGTTGGTGAAGTACTTATCGATTTTATAGGTCATCAGTCTGGAATTCTGATGAAAAACACAGAGCACTTTACAAGAAATTTAGGAGGGTCTCCCACTAATGTAGCTGCTAATTTGGCTCAATTGGGGTTAAGCTCGGCACTTGTTGCAAGTGTGGGGAATGATGGTTTCGGCGACTATATCTTGGAGCGTCTTCAAGCTACCGGTGTAAGGACAAATAGTATCCAAAAAATGGATCACAAGTCAACGAGTGTTATTTTTATTACAAAATCTGATGACACACCAGATTTTATCCCCTATCGCAATGCTGATTTTCAAATTTCTGAAGATCAAATTTCATCCGATTTACTGAAACAAACGACTGTTTTTCATACCACCTGTTTTGCTTTAAGTAAAAATCCAGCACAGACCACCATTCTAAACAAAGCCAAAGAGGCTTATAGGTTGGGTTGTCAATTAAGTATCGATGTTAATTACTCCAAAAAGATTTGGGATAATCAAGAGGAGGCAATGGCGGTAATTAAAGCGTACTGTCAATTCAACCCTTTGGTGAAAGTTAGTGAAGTGGATATGTTACGGCTTTTTGGATATTCGTTAAAACATCAAGCTATTTTTGATTTTTTCCATTTGGAAGGAGTTGAAACCGTTTGTCTAACCCTAGGGAAGCAAGGGGTAAAACTCTCTCAAAAAGGAAAAGAAGTCATTGAACTTCCAGCAGTTGAAGTACCTTTCATCTCGGACACTACTGGAGCAGGAGATGCTTTTTGGTCTGGTTTTCTGTATGCAAATATCAAAGAAAAAACCATTGAAAAGTGCTTGGAAATTGCCTTGGACTTGGCCGCGCTAAAGCTTCAAAATGTGGGTGAATTACCCATCGATAGTAACCGTACATCTTTATTTCTTTAAGGTCTTAACCCTTTCCTAAGTTAAAAAAATGGAAAAACAGAACGTCTCGAGTATTCAAGGAGTCATGCTTAATGCTTATCCCGACAGTGTTGGAACCCAACTAAATGATGTGCTTACACTCTTGCAACACCCCGATTTGGAAAATGTTTTTTCTTTGTTTTATATCCTCCCTACTTTCTTTAATAGCGATCTGGACCGAGGCTTTTCCATCATTGATTACGAACTAAATTCCGAACTGGTTTCCAAAACGGACTTAAAAGCATTGGAAGCCCTGAATATTCAATTAAAATTTGATATTGTTTTAAACCACCTATCGGTGGCCTCTCCCCAATTTAAAGACCTTTTAGAAAAAGGGGAACAATCGCAATTCAAAGATTTTTTTATCCATTGGAATCATTTTTGGGAGGGTAAAGGCACTTTAAATAATGATGGGATCCTCCTTCCGAGGGAAGCATTATTGAACAAGTTGTTTATGCGAAAAGCCGGGCTACCTGTTCTAAAGGTTCCTTTTCCAGATGGATCAGAACAACCCTATTGGAATACTTTTTACCAAGACATAAATTATAATCCTCTTCCCAATGATGCCCTTGATAAGATTGAAGGAATTAGCACTAAACAAGCCGAAATACTTCGTGAAAAAATCAATACTGCCATTGCAGAGAATAGGGATATTTCCCAACTGGATTTTGAAGACTTTGAGGCGTTAAAACCTTCTATTGTTGAAGTCGTCAATCAGCATCGTTCCTATTTAGGGCAAATGGATGTCAATGCCCAATCGCCCATGGTTTGGGATTTTTATAAAGAAACCCTTCAAAAAATTGAGGAATACGGTGGAAGTATCGTCCGTTTGGACGCTTTTGCCTATTTACACAAGCAAGTGGGGCAGAGCAATTTTTTTAATGAACCCGGGACTTGGGACTATCTGGAGCGTATTGAAAAAATTGCAACCCAAAACGCACTGACCATTTTACCAGAAATTCATGCGGAATACGGACTGCACTTACACGATAAAATAGCAGAAAAAGGCTATTTTATTTATGATTTTTTTCTACCAGGATTGACCATTCACACCCTAGAAACTGGCAATGGGAAGGCCCTACTTCGATGGGCTAAGGAAATACTCCAAAAAGGTTATAAAACTGTCAATATGTTGGGGTGCCATGACGGAATTCCTGTTTTAGATCTAAAAGGTAAAACCGTTGATGGGGAATATCATCAAGGCTTACTTGATGATCAAGAGATTGCTGCCGTTATGGATACCATTATGGCTCGTGGGGGGCGGGTTAAAAATCTGTATGATCCCTCAGGGAAAAAGATCTCTTATTATCAGATCAATGCCACTTTTTTTAGTGCTTTGGGTGAAGACGAAAACAAATTAATACTAGCTCGGGCACTCCAACTCTTTATGCCGGGAATTCCACAGATCTGGTATTTGGATCTTTTTATGGGGAAAAATGATTATGCCGCGGCTGACCAAGGAGGTAGCGGAAATCACAAAGAAATCAATAGAACCTCTTTATCCTTAAAACAAGTAAAAGAGGGCCTTAAAAAGAAAGGGGTGCGCAAACAATTGGAAATGATGCGACTACGAAATACCTCCAAAGCTTTTTTAGGGCAGCTCAGCATTCTAGAAACTTCTGGTGCTAAAATCAATATGGAATGGTCTAATCAAAACGAAAAGGCTCATTTAATCGCCGATCTTAAAAGCCATCGCTTTACGATACAACACACTCAAAATGGAGTGGTAAAAGTCATTGAAAGTCATTAGATCATTAGCCGTAGATGTTACTGTCTAATTCATCCTATAGGGTTAGAAAAGATCTGTATTAAATTATTTAAAGAACGCTTAGGACATCTAAAAATATGCTCCTTAACTATAAGCCTTTGGTTTGGAAATCACGGCGATCAGCCAATTTTCTTTAAGAGTTTTTTAATAGCAGTGTCTATAAACAACACATCCTCTTGAGCAGATAATGCAGGAGAAATACTTCCCACAAAATGTCCATAATTCGAATTGATAACAGTGAGTTCAGCATTCGGCATCTGTTCAACTTCTGGAATATTATTTGTAGCAGGAAATGATAAATCAGTCGATCCAGGCATCACTAAGGCGGGACAACTAATGTTGGCCAAGGCTTTGTTTGTATCGCCATTAAATTGTTGGTGTTGACCAATATCACCCAGTTGCCACGTATTTAACATCCCCAACAAGTCATTGGCATCAATATTTCCAAACATATTGTCTAGGGTATCAAAATAAGCTTGCGTATCGGGAAGTCCTCCAAAAAGTTTTAGGTGTAAATTTTCTTCATAGCCTTGTTTGCTGAAAAGACTTGAGGTATAGTTTCTAGAAAATGCTTTTAATCCTGCCATAGGAGGGGAAGTATAGTCACCATGGTTAAAGTTAGCATCGGCCATTAACGCTAATTTACAGCCTTCCAACGCAATCCAGTTTTGTTGGGTTGTTTTAGCTGTACCACAGATCGGAACGATACCTCCTGTTCGATCTCCATGAAGCGCCCCCCAGTGAAAGGCTTGTTGTGCACCCATAGAAAAACCGATATAGAGTAATGGATTTTGTATGCCAAAATATTCAGTTAATAATTTATTTTGAGCATTGATATTATCGTAATAGGTTACTGATGGAAAGTGCTTTCCTTTTTGGGATGTGGTTGTATTACTGGACGATAATGAATGACCGTTACAAAATAGATTGGGGGAAATAATACAGTATTTAGAGGGATCTAAGGCTCTTCCTTCTCCCAAGGCCATCTGATTAAAATTGTGATCCCCGCCGAAACAGGTGCCAAAAATTATGGCATTACTTTTTGCCGAATTAAGTGTGCCGTGGACATCAACGAGCAAAAAAGCGTCGTTAAGGGTTTCACCATTTTGAAGTTTAAAATCCCCT
>CBFIJI010000050.1:0-15309 GCA_965662885.1 Flavobacteriaceae bacterium
GCAGGTTTCGGAAATGGTAGCGACAGCTAAAAAGCATCAAGTGTTTCTTATGGAGGCTTTCTGGACACGTTTTAACCCTGTTTATCGAAAAGCCAAGCAAATGGTTGCCGATGGTAAAATCGGGACTTTAAGCTATATTAATGCTTCATTTAGTTTTTATGCTATGGATAGAGAAATGGATTCCAGAATCCTTGCTATTGAAAAAGGGGGAGGTGCCTTGTTGGATATTGGAGTCTATCCCATTTTTTTAGCCTATTCTCTTTTAGGAATACCAAAGAAAATACATGCTACTGCTAATCAATTGGAGAATGGTGCTGACATCCAAACAGCCATGATTTTTGAGTATCCAAAGGCGCAAGCTATATTGTATTCAGGATTTACAAATGATGAGCAAATGATTGCAAAAATTTGTGGATCTGAGGGGTCAATCCATTTAGGACCTCGTTGGCACGAAGCTCGAACCTTATCCTATTTTAAAAATGATGAGGAGGAACAAATTCCTTTTCAACTTTTGGGGAAAGGCTATTCTTATGAAATTAATGAAGTACACAGTTGTCTGAATAATAAGGTTATTGAAAGTGACTTATGGTCACATCAAAATAGCTTAGAAATGGTTACAATAGTTGATGAAGTTCGGGAACAATGTGGCATCAACTATGCTACTGATTAAAAAAAATAAAGGGATCATTCAGCTGCCGGGGTAATCATTTTAAATTGTCCTCACTAATTTATTGAAATATTAAAAAAAGAATTAAATTTGCGCACTTAAACGGTGGTTGTAGCTCAGTTGGTTAGAGCGCTAGATTGTGGTTCTAGAGGTCGCCGGTTCGAAACCGGTCTTCCACCCAAAAACCCTTGAAATTATATTTTCAAGGGTTTTTTTGTTTTAAATGTAGGCAACCTCAAAAAGAATATCCAATTCCGATATTTCCGATAAGTATTCCGTTTTCTCCAATAC
The DNA here is from genome assembly GCA_965662885.1 of Flavobacteriaceae bacterium. GTDB lineage: Bacteria > Bacteroidota > Bacteroidia > Flavobacteriales > Flavobacteriaceae > CBFIJI01. Next base: position 959 of record CBFIJI010000050.1, read on the forward strand.
CTGGAATTTTAGGGATCTCTTGAGAAGTTTCTATTTGTATTCCATTGGATGCTGTGGCAAGGAAAACAAGTTTTTCAGGTATTTCACCTTTACCATATCCAATTTCAAAACGGAAAAATAAACGCCTTGATGTTTTATAACCTAGTTTAAAATTGTAGGTGTCTATTTTTAGGTCAGTACTCCCTGAACCAAGCAATTGATTTTCTAAGGATATTTCATTAAACGAAATATTTGAATTTAAGCTTCCTTTGGAGACACTTCCATAAATTCCATTTCCGCGCCCATTCAAGTAAACACTCAATCCGTACTCTAAGTAATTATGGTCAAGTGATTCACTCCCTTGAGAGTACTTAAATAAGCCATAATCAATAAAAGGCGCAATATGAATTCCTGCTACCGGAATTGAAATTTCTCCATTCAAGGATACGATATTCGGAATACCAACCTTCACGCCAAGAGAGAAAAGGGGGAGGTTGGATCTCCTATTTTGGATCAGGCTTTCTAAGCCAAGAAATTTCTTTTTTGGAGGAAGTACATCAGTAGCAAACAGAGAAGTACACAATAGGAATACTCCCATAAATAAATAGGTTTTTTTCATTGGAATTGGGGATTAAAAATTAATTAATTAGTAAAATTACATTATTTATTAAGTTTTATGCGTTGGTCTTGATTTGCAAGTTGCCATGCGGTATAAAAAATTAGCTGTGTTCTTTTTGCTAATAAATCGTATTCTATTTTATCGGGAGTATCACCTGGGCCATGGTAATCTTCATGCGTTCCATTAAAATAAAAGATAATTGGAATATTATTTTTTGCAAAATTGTAGTGATCACTTCTATAGTAAAAACGATTGGGATCTTTTTCGTCATTAAACGTATAGTCGAGAATTAGTTGGGTGTATTTTTTATTTGCAGCCTCAGAGATGTCATGGAGTTCTTGGCTGAGTTTATCCGCCCCAATCAAATAAATATAATTAGGATCTTTGTCCTTTCTTTTTGGATCAAGGCGACCCACCATATCTATATTTAAATTGGCTACTGTGTTGGCAAGAGGATACAATGGATGATCAGTATAATATTTAGAACCAAGCAGTCCTTTTTCTTCTCCGGTCACATGCAGGAAAACAATGGAACGTTTTGGACCATTTCCATCTAAAGCTGCTTTTTTAAACGCTTCTGCTATCTCTAAAACAGCAACGGTTCCTGAACCATCATCATCAGCACCATTATAGATTTCACCATCACGAACACCAACATGGTCGAGATGCGCTGAGATAACAATATACTCTTCTGGTTTTTCTGTTCCGGGGATAATCGCAACGACATTTTCAGTAGCAACATTTTTCCCTTTGATATTTAGGGTCATTTTCTGAAAATAATCTTCTGTTCCCACTGCTGCTTCTATAGCGGACATTTCATAGAAATGCTTTAAAAAATCAACAGCTAGTTTTTGTCCATCTGCTCCAGTATCACGACCTGAAAAATAATCAGAAGCATAAACGTACAACAACTCTTTAAGTTCTTTTGATGTAATACTGTTGGCATATTCCGTTGCAACAGGAGTTTGTGCCTTAGTAATAAGCATTGCGCAAAAAAAGAGTAATGACAAGTATCTCATAGTGATGGATTATAGTTATTGTTGTAATATAGTTTTATGTAGAAACTCTATTGAGATTAATAGCATTGTGTATGCCATCCCAGAGCGCTAATCTATTTTTCATAGCTAATATAGAATAATTTAGTGCATCTTCGCACTTTTTTGGATCATCTCCACAAAGAGTTTGAATCATTTCAAGCGCTAAAGGTCCATGTTCCCCAGAATCAACCTCAATATGGCGCTCAAAGTAGTACACCAAATCTTTCGCATTAATCGTTTTGTCTTGAGCAATTTTTTTTATGATTTCAATAAACATATCAGGGATAAGATCCTCTCTTCCAAAGGTGAAAACAGCTGCCACAATATGAGGCTTTCCTGTTTGGATAGTCTTAAAAGTGAAGGTCAAAAAATTTTGAATATATGCAGGTAGATTTGCTTTATTGATATGGTCATTAATGTTTTCTAAACTGTCAATACCGTTTACGAAGTTCGTAACTTTTTTAGTATCAGCACCCAATTGGACCATTGCTTCTAAATACATTTCATAATGACTGTTTGCAGCACCCATTCTATTAACATCCGATTCTTCTCCCCACACGATTTCATTTATTAAACGTGCCGCTTTTGGAAAGCCTGACGGCTTCCATGGTAAAGAAGTTGTGGTTAATGAATTTTGTAATGACTTTAATAAAGACATAAAATCCCAAACGGCAAATACATGAAGTTCCATAAAGACCTTTATGTCGCTTATGGAGGTCATTTGATTGTAAATGGGATGATTTACAAGCTTTTTTTTGAAGGGATTTAACTCTTTTTCAATTCTTTCTATCATAATCCAGTAAATTCAAAGTACAAATATATCTATTTATAGCTAAAAATCATTTTAAAAGAGGAAGTGAATAGCACATATTAATATGAATTTTATGGAACTTATATGATAGCAGTTTTAAAATGTAATGGGAGAAAAGGGAATACGATTTTTTCTTCTTTGTCAAAAGAATAAGTAAACCAATTAATAGATACCATGAGGACTATTTTGTTTAATAGCAAACAATTTAACCCTTATTGTATTTAAAATAACAAATAAAGCGAGTATTTTTGTAACGATGCAAAAGCTAAAGATTATAGAATGTCCTAGGGATGCTATGCAAGGCTTTAAGGAATTTATACCTACCGAAAAGAAATTGGCCTACATACAATCCTTACTCGATGTTGGATATGATACGATTGATTGTGGGAGTTTTGTTTCCCCAAAAGCGGTTCCTCAAATGCGGGATACCGCAACATTAATTAATGCGTTAGATTGCTCCAAATCGAAGTCAAAACTTTTAGTTATTGTGGCCAATGAAAGAGGTGCTGAAGAGGCATGTCAGTTTGATAAAATTGATTATTTAGGGTATCCATTTTCTATTTCTGAGAATTTTCAAATGCGAAATACACATAAGACAATAGAACAATCGGTTACCGTTTTAAAAAATATCCTATCTATTGCTGAAAGAAGCAATAAAGAGGTAGTTCTTTATTTATCAATGGGGTTTGGAAATCCTTATGGAGACCCATGGAATATTGACATTGTAAATCAGTGGGTTGAGCGATTAGTGATGCTTAATATTACCATAATTTCACTTTCTGACACGGTAGGTAGCGCACAACCGAAAGACATCACTAATGTTTTCAATAGTCTTATTAAAAAATTTCCTGAAGTAGAATTTGGAGCACATTTTCATACAGCACCAGAGGCTTGGTATGAAAAAATAAATGCTGCTTTTGTTGCTGGATGTAAACGTTTTGATTCTGCAATCAAAGGATGGGGAGGTTGTCCAATGGCACAAAATGCGTTGGTTGGAAACATGCCAACTGAAAAACTCATTTCTTATTTATTATCACAAAAAGTAGTGCTTGAAATTAATACTTTGGCTTTTGAAAGTGCATATAATCAATCACATCAAGTTTTTTCAAAGTAAATTAAACTATTGAGACCTACTTTAAATGGAATTTTAAGTTCTGTTTTTTTACAACCGCCCCCTTCAATAAGGATCTAATTTATAGGAAGAAGAAGAAAACAGAGAAGGAAAATGATTACTAGCATTGCCTATCAATATTTTCGTATATTTACACGCAATTAATTCAAAATTAATTGTAACATGGATACCAACAAATTCTTCGGCTTGGGACTAACTTATGATGATGTTCTTCTAGTTCCTTCTTACTCCGAAATTCTTCCAAGAGAAGTTTCAATCAAGACCCGTTTTAGTAAAAATATAGAACTTAATGTTCCTATTGTATCGGCAGCCATGGATACCGTTACCGAAAGTTCCATGGCAATTGCTATGGCAAGAGAGGGGGGGATTGGTGTCTTGCATAAAAACATGACCATCCAAGAACAAGCCAGTAAAGTGCGAACTGTTAAACGTTCAGAATCTGGAATGATTTTAGATCCTGTTATTCTAGAAACTGATGCATTGGTCAAAGATGCAAAACAAAATATGGCTTATTATAAAATTGGAGGTATTCCAATTGTTGATAAAGAGGGTAAGCTTGAGGGAATTGTTACCAATCGAGATTTACGATTTGAAAAAGACAACAATCGTTCTGTTAAAGAAGTAATGACCTCAAAAAATTTGATAACTGTGAAAGCAGGAACTTCTCTTGAGGATGCAGAAATTATACTGCAGACACATAAAATTGAAAAACTTCCTGTGGTTGATTCGGAATATAAATTAATTGGTCTGATTACTTTTCGTGACATTTCAAAACATACTGAAAAACCACATTCAAACAAAGATAAATTTGGACGACTTCGTGTAGCTGCGGCTGTTGGGGTTACATTTGATGTTTTAGATCGTGTTGCGGCTTTGGTAGCTTCTAATGTAGATGCCATTGTTATTGATACTGCACATGGTCATACCAAAGGGGTAGCCGATGTGATCAAGAAAGTTAAAAATAGTTTTCCTGAGTTAGATCTTGTTGTAGGGAATGTGGCCACTGGAGAAGCAGCAAAATATTTAGTTGCTAATGGGGCAGATGCTGTTAAAGTTGGTATTGGACCTGGGTCCATTTGTACAACCCGGGTGATTGCTGGGGTTGGTTTTCCTCAGCTATCAGCTATTGATGAAGTCGCAAAAGCAATTAAAGGTTCGGGAGTTCCTATTATTGCTGATGGTGGAATTCGCTACACCGGAGACATTCCTAAAGCTATTGCAGCCGGTGCTGATTCCGTGATGTTGGGATCTTTACTTGCTGGAACAAAAGAATCTCCGGGGGAAACAGTGATCTTTGAGGGACGTAAATTTAAAACGTATCGTGGAATGGGATCTATTGAAGCAATGAATAAAGGGAGTAAAGACCGTTACTTTCAAGATGTTGAGGATGATCTAAAAAAATTAGTCCCAGAAGGTATTGTTGGACGTGTTCCATATAAAGGAAATCTTTATGAAAGTCTTCACCAATTTATTGGAGGATTACGCTCAGGGATGGGGTATTGCGGTGCCAAAGACATTGAAACCTTGAAGAAGGTTGGTAAATTTGTTCAAATTACTTCTTCGGGAATTCGCGAGAGTCACCCACATAACATAAGTATTACAAAAGAAGCCCCTAATTATAGTCCGTGATTCGTTATGCTATTTTGAGTAGTAAGGAATGATTAAAAATCTTTATTCTCTCTAATACTTTAACTTTAAAATAAAAAATGAGCACCTTCAATTATTGACTTTTTCATCATAATTATCTCTTTTCATGAAATTTAAATTCCTTTTTACACCCTTTTTTCTTGCGTTCATTTTTTTAAAATGCAATTCCTTTACGGTATCGCAAGATGATGTGGTTGCTCGTGTTGGAAATAATTATTTTTATCGTTCTGATTTGGAAAGTAGCTTGGAAAAAAGTTTAAGCATGCAAGACAGTTTGGTGAAAACAAACAGTATCATCAATGATTGGGCACGAGGTATTTTACTTCAAGAACGTTCGTTGGTCAATCTTTCCGAAACTAAGATTGCGAGTTTAGAACAGTTAGTTGAAGAATACAGGATAGATGTTTTTTCAAATGCCTATAAAGCTTTTGTGATCAAAGCCTCACTCGATACGATTGTTTCAGATGAGGAAGTGCTTTCCTTTTTCGACTCCAATAAATCAATTTTTAGGCTGAATCAGCCGTTATATCAGATACGTTATATAAAGATTCCCTTTGACAATGTAGATCGTTCAACGATCAAAAAACGATTTCGACTTTTTTCTGAGGATGATCGTAAGTTTTTGGACTCTTTAACCTATCAGTTTTCTTCTTATTTCTTAAATGAAAAGGCTTGGATTTCTAAAAGTGAATTGTTTAATAAATTACCTTTTTTGAATAATGATAATTTAAAACAATACATAAAAAAATCACAATTTTTTGAAGTTAAGGACTCATTAGGACTATATTTGTTGCAAGTACAAGATTTTATAGAACGTAATGAAATTGCTCCCATAGAACATATCCAACCTACCATTCAAAATATCATTTTGAATAAAAGAAAACGAGAATTTTTAAATCAATTTAATACAGAAATTTTACAAGATGCAATCAAAACAAAAAAACTTGAAATCTACTAGTATTGTATTGCTAGCCTTTGTTTTTGGTGTTTCATCAATAGGCTATTCACAGGGTAAACAATCAAATAAAATTAAAATTGACGGTGTATCTGCTGTTGTTGGTGATTATGTAATTCTCGATTCTGATATCGATAAGGTCATTATTGAAATGGAATCCCAAAATATCCCTACCAAAGATATTTCAAGATGTCAGTTGCTTGGAAAGTTGATGGAAGATAAGTTATATGCTCACCATGCAGTTCAAGATAGTTTAGAAATCAGTAATGAGGAAGTATATAGCTATGTGGACCAAACCATTGAATATTTTACGCAGCAATTGGGAAGCATAGAGAAAGTTTTAGAGTTTTATAATAAACCCGATGAAGTTTCTTTTCGTGAGGAGCTTTTTGAGATAAACAAGACGCAAAAATTGTCGTCGTTGATGCAAAATCAAATTGTTGAGAAAATCGAAATTACTCCTGAAGAAGTTCGACAGTTTTTTGAATCCATACCTAAAGATGATTTACCCACCTTTGGAACTGAGTTGGAAATCTCTCAAATTGTTATTGAACCAGAGGTGAGTGAAAAAGAAAAGAATCGCATCATCAATCAACTGAAAGTTTTTCGAGAAGATGTTTTGGAACGTGGTATGAGTTTTTCCTCAAAAGCGATCTTGTATTCACAAGATCCAGGCTCACGGTCAAGTGGTGGTAAGTACACGCTGCATCGAAAACGTCCACGTATGGTAAAAGAATTTCGTGATGCCGCTTTTAGTTTGCAAGAAGGGGAAATATCTGAGCCGTTTAAATCTGATTTTGGATGGCATATTCTTATGGTCGAAAAGATTAGAGGTCAAGAAGTTGATGTTCGACATATTTTATTAACACCTCGTATTGAAGACGCACAACTTGCTGATGCGAAGCGTAAGCTAGATACCTTACGTGTCAGAATTTTAGATAAAGATATTTCATTTAAAGACGCAGCATATCGTTTTTCAAATGAAGCTGAAACTCGCTTTAATGGCGGTGTTTTAATTAACCCAGAAACAGGTGACACACGATTTGAATTAACGAATCTAGACCCTTTATTGTACTCACAAATTAGAGACTTAAAAGACAATGAAGTTTCATTACCAATTTTGGATGAAGATAAATCAGGTTTAAAGAAGTATAAGATTCTACTAATAAGTAACCGATTTGATGAACATATTGCCGATTATTCTAAAGATTATGTAAAAATTAAAGAATTGGCCTTAAAGGAAAAGCAATTGAAATCAATTAAACAGTGGATGGAGGAAAAAATTGAAGATACTTATGTCAATGTAAACAAAGACAGCAAAGTTTGTTCCTTCACCAATAATTGGTTAAAAGTGAACTAATTATTTAAAATATTTTCTAGGCACCCATAACATTCCAAAACATTCCCCTTCTTTTTGATGAATATTTTTGTGATGTATTTTATGTGCTCTGCGTAATCCTTTAGCGTAACGATTATTAATATTCTTAAATATTTTAAATCGTTGATGAATAAAAATATCGTGAACAAAAAAATAGGCTAAACCATATAAGAAAATTCCTACACCAATAGGTAAGCCAGGCCAAAATCCTTTTTCTCCCCACAAAATAACAGAACCAGTACTTAGGAAAGCATAAAAAATAAAAAATAAATCATTTCTTTCGAACCATGAATTATGATCTTTTTTATGATGATCTCTATGCAATGACCATAAGAAGCCATGCATCACATATTTATGGCTAAACCATGCCATAAATTCCATAATAATAAATGTAGTAATTAGGGTTAAAATCCAGAAAAAAATAAACATTGTCTAAATAAGGTTTAAGTGGTAACGTAAGTAGGAATTGGCAAAAACGCCCATTTTCTGATAGTTGGGAACACGTATTCGTTTTGTTTTAATACCGATTGAAGTTGTATTCTTTAGCTTTAGTAAGAGTTTAGTATAATATTTATAAGCTGTATAAACTCCAAAGCGTGCTTCAGAAGGCAGTTCATATATACCTTCTAGGGCGATCATAAAATCATTTTCAATTTCTTCAATGATTTGTTTTTTTGATGTATCGTCGAAGTGAGAAAAATTAATGTTAGGAAAATAGCTTCTTTCCAACGTATGATGATCTGCTTTCAAGTCCCTTAAAAAGTTTACTTTTTGAAATGCAGAACCTAATGCCATTGCAGCATTCTTTAATCGTTTATATTCCGCGTCATCTCCTTTAACGAAAACCTTTAAACACATTAATCCCACGACATCAGCAGATCCATAAATGTATTCCTTATAGTCTAAATCATTGTTGTAGTCAGATTTTGTTAGATCCCAACGCATACTTTTAAGGAAAGCTTTAATTAAATCAATATCAATGGAATGCTGGTTAACAGTATATTGAAAAGCATTTAAGATTGGATTTAAACTGATTTTATGTTCTAAGGCATGGTATAAATCATTTTCGAAGCGATCTAACAATTCCTCTTTTTTAAAGTCATGAAAGGAATCGACAATTTCGTCTGCGAAGCGAACAAAGCCATAAATATTATAGATATGTGATCTAATAACGGGTGATAGCATTCGAGTGGCAAGTGAAAAAGAAGTGCTGTACTTAGTGGTGACTAGTTTGCTGCATTCGTAACTTACATCATCAAAGAGAACCTTCATATAATAAAATAATCGATATAGTTAATTATCTTATAAATTTAATCAATGTTGTGGGATACCCAAAAACTTAAACAAAAATATTTTCCTTAAAGTAATTAGTATTGAACGCTTCAATTGATCGGAAAGTTCTTATTTTTTCAGGAAGCAAGGCATGATTAATTTCAACCTGTTGCGGCCCGAATATCAATAATTCAGAGTTGGTATCTTTCAACATTTTTTCGTTAAAATCTTCCATAAACTTATTGATTTCGTCCTTGTTTGGTTCAACAGTAAGGTAGGTCACAAAGGATATAGAAACACTAAAAGTAAAGAGTGTTTCAAGACTATCTACAGTTAGGGATTGTCCCAAAAAGATGGTTCTGTACCCCTTGGTGAGTAAATAATAATTTAGGTATAAAATACCCAATTCATGAATTTCATTTTCAGGAAGGAACAACACAAAAAGCTTATCGTTGTGATGCGTGTATTGTCTTCGTTGAAGTATCTCCGTTTGAATATGGATTTTTTGTTTTATCAAATTGGTAACAAAATGTTCATGTGCAGGAGAGATTGCTCCTGTTTGCCATAAAATACCCAATTCACGCATAAGCGGCATCAATATGTTCATGAAAATAAATTCAAAACTGTATTGAATTAGCATTTCATCAAAGGTGGTATCAAACAAGTCATAATCAAAATTGACCATGGCGAGTTTCAAAGCATTGATGGAAACTTGTTCTGAACTTGACTTTAAGGCGATATTACGAACGAGAACAGGAATTTCGTTTTCATCAAGGCTCGCAATCTTTGAAATCTTATAGCCTTGATTGTATAACAAAGTAACATTCAAGAGCTTTTTAAGACTTTCTAGACTATACCTTCTAATGTTGGTATCTGTTCGCTCTGGTTCAAGGAGATTATAGCGCTTTTCCCAAATTCTGAGGGTATGGGCTTTAATTCCAGAAATATTTTCGAGATTTTTAATTGTGAAGGTGCTTTTTATCCGCTGCATGTGTATATCTTTTTTATCAAAAGCTTAAACAAAGATAACAAAATAAATGGATTTAAAGTAGTGCGCACGAGAAGACTCGAACTTCCACGACCTAAAACGGTCACTAGGCCCTCAACCTAGCGCGTCTACCAATTCCGCCACGTGCGCATTATAAAGAGGAATGTTGATTTAATTTTTATTAAAAACAACCATGCAAATATAAGGGTTTATGATGCTTTTAAATTGAATTTTGTTGAGAGTTATTCTATTTTTTTAAAAGTGTTTAAAAATGTATAATTAGCATTTTAGCAAAAAAGATCAACTCAACTTCATGTTTTTAGCATCCCAATTGACAGCTTCATTTCTTTGATAGCTTTCATTGGCAAGTAATGAGGCTCCTGCCGCTCTTAATCCAAATGACGGATCTTGAATTACTTTTCCATTATTACGAATCGCTTGAAAGAAATTATTAAAGTGGTCGTAATGCCCTCCTTTATAATCGCTAGGGGCTTCCCAAACGGTTTCTCCTGATTTATTGTCAGAAGCTGCATTTTGACCTTCGTTATATTTAGATAATATTTCTTTTTGGTTCGCTTCGGTATAAGCAATCATTGAATAATTTCCTGGTGTTTTATTTAATTTAGGCCGAACAAGCTTGACAGCATTTGAACTTACTTCCATGGCTCCTTCCGTACCAATCAATTTAAAACCACCTCCACCGCCAGTTCCTGCAATAAAATTTACACGAAACGATGCATTAAAAGCCGCATGTGTTTTGGTTTCAGGATAATCATAAAAGGTTAGTGTTACATCAGGGACATCACGTCCATCCTTCCAATAACGAAGTCCCCCTGTTGACATTGCACGATTTGGCCCATAGGAATCAAGAATAAAATTTAAACTTGAAAAGGCATGAACAAAAAGATCACCAGCAACACCAGTACCATAATCTTTATAATTTCTCCAACGGAAAAAACGAGTTAAATCAAAAGGGACTTGGGGAGCATTCCCTAAAAAGGTATCGAAATCAACAGTGTCAGGGTTGGCATCAGGAGGGATCGCATATTGCCATGCACCATCTGAGGAATAGCGATCATTATACATATCTAATAGGACAATCTCACCGATGGCTCCATCTTTATATAAGGCTTTCGCTTTTTCATTCCCTAAGGAGGACATACTTTGACTTCCAACTTGACAAATTTTCCCACTACGTTTATGAGCATCAATGATTGCTTGTCCTTCGTCGAAATTTTGAACCATGGGTTTTTCACAATAAACAGCTTTTCCTTTTTCAAGCGCATCAATGGTAATTTTCTTATGCCAATGGTCGGGTGTTGCAACGATAACAGCATCGATATCTTTTCGTTCTAAAAGTTCTCTATAATCTCTGGTTAAGAACAGATCATCCCCCCATAATTCTTTGGCACGATCTAACCTTCCGTTATACAAATCACAAACTGCAATCAATTTTACACCAGGCACTTGTAAAGCAGTATTGGTGTCATAGATACCCTGAATTCCTGATCCGATTAAAGCCAGATTGATTTGGTCATTAATTCCATACAGTTTAGAATTATATTTTCTTTCTAGTTTTAAAGCTTGATTTGAAGTACATGATAAAATTGAAGGTACAGTTCCAGCAATAGTTGCGCCCAATGCTGCATTTTTTATAAATGATCTTCTAGAAGTATGTTTTTTCATTGATGACATTAAAGGTTAGCTTGTTTAAATGTACTAATTAATAGGGTCATAAAAGATAGAGCGGGTTTAAAACTTCAAAAACCACCGAACATCAATACATTTAATTGTAGGAATAGGGAGGAAGAAAAGTGGGGTAGGATGTGACTTGGCTGGGGCTCGAACCCAGGACCCTCTCCTTAAAAGGGAGATGCTCTACCAACTGAGCTACCAAGTCGTTTTCTTGTTTTAAGGCTGCAAATATACTATCTAATATTAATTATTCAAGATGAATTAATATAAATTTGCAGTGATCATTTTTAAAAATTTATGCAACAGTCGATTATTTTGTTGGGGTATATGGGGTCGGGGAAGTCAATCGTTGGAAAACACCTCGCAAATTCCCTTTCAAAACCCTTTATTGATTTAGATAATTATATTGAAAATAAAGAAAAAGAAACGATTTCATCAATTTTTAAAAGCCGGGGTGAACTTTTTTTTAGAAAATTAGAACGCCAGTACTTAGAAACCCTGTTAAACCAAAATAAACCAACGATTGTTGCTCTTGGAGGAGGAACCCCATGCTACTACGATTCGATGGATTTAATCCTTAAAACCAATCACTTTTTATCAATTTACCTAAAGACCTCTATTTCAGAACTTACGCAACGCTTATTTTCTCAAAAAGAAAAACGCCCTATGATTTCTCATATGGATACTCCAGAGGCATTAACAGAATTTATTGGTAAACATTTGTTTGAACGAGCACCGTTTTATGAACGTGCAGAATTAAAAATTCAAACTGATGGTAAAACAATTGAAGAATTGGTTGATAAAATTATAAAGGGCTTAACTTAAATAAATTCCAGCATTTTGACCTTCCAAAATGACCTCAATATGTTCTTTAATGGAGGTGGATAAAGAAATTCCTTTAAAATCCGCTTTGATTGGAAATTTTTTATGATTCCTATTGACCAAGACCACTGTTCGTATTTGTTGTAATGGAATCGCTAAAAAATGATTAACAGCATAGAGTAGGGTACTTCCTGTGTTTAAAACATCATCTACGACAACGACTGTTTTGTTTTTGCAGTCTTCTAAAGGGATTGAAATCGTAATTTTATTACGCGGGTTATCTTTGTCCAAATTAAGTTTAGCAAATGTGATTTTATTTTCACTGACTTGATGGAGTATTACGCATAGATTTTTGGCGAGTAATGCCCCATTTTGGTTAATTCCCGCAATGATGATTTCACCATTATTGTCATTACTTTCAAGAATTTGATAGGCAATTCTTCTTGTGGTATCAGCAATATTTTTGCCATTTTTTATTTTAGTTCCATTGCTCTGCATCTAGGGTGTTTTTTTTGACGTCATGCAAATTAAACAATTCTCATTGATCCTTATTCTTCATCATTGGAAGAATCTTGAATAGTGTCGATTGCTCTTCGATCTTTTTTTGTTGGACGACCTGTGCCTTTATCACGTTCCACCACTTTGGACAAAATTTGAAACTCTTTATTTGAAAAAGCTTCTTTAGAAGTGGTTTCTACCGCATAAATATTAACTAATTTAGCACCAACTCGACTTTTTGGAAGATCCAAAACATCAAATTTACGCCAAATTTGATCTTTTCTTACGGTAATTTTATCTAAGGGTAAAACTTCTCTTGAAGGTTTAACGGTTGCATCATTAATTTTTACTTGTCCTTTACGACATGCAGTACTCGAAATATTTCGGGATTTAAACAATCGAATACACCATAAAAATTGATCAATACGCATTGCTTAAATCTTCGTTAAATAATAAATCTTAAATAAAGTAAAATTGTATCTTGCAGCCCTAAAAATACAAAGACTTTGAAACAAATCATACCTTTTTCACTTGTTATTATTTTAGTCCTTTTAAGCAGTTGTAAAAAAGATAATGAAGTTGAACCCATTCGTGACGTTGCGCAACAATCTGCTGATGACGATCTCGCAATTACTGACTTTCTAGAAACACACTTTTACAATTACGCTGATTTCCAGGAGAATCCAAATGACTATACTCTTGAAATCGAATTGGATACCATCGATGGAGATAACAGTGGTAAAATTCCGTTAATGGATCAAGTGGAACAAAAAAGGGTTATGATTAGCACGAGTGATGGTGATGAAGTTGAACATACATTGTACTATCTCGTAATACGCGAAGGAGTTGGTGCAAACCCAAAAGTAGTTGATTCTACTTATCTTGCTTATGAAGGCAGTTTAATCAACGGAAATACTTTTGATCAAAGAGATTTTCCTGTATGGTTAGATCTTGCCTCTGTTGTTCGAGGTTTTCGTGAAGGTTTGCCTAAACTCAAGGCGGGCACCTATACTGTCCAAGAAAATGGAATCACTGTTTTTGAAAACTATGGACAGGGAATTTTATTTTTCCCTTCTGGACTTGGTTATTTTTCTCAAGCTCAAAGTGGCGTACCCGCATATTCTCCTTTGATCTTTAGGCTTTCTTTATTCGGAGTAAATGGCGCTGATCATGACAACGACGGGATACTTTCTTATCTTGAAGATGTTGATAATGATGGGAATCCTTTAAACGACGATACTGATGAGGACGGTACAGCAAACATGTTCGACATTGATGACGATGGCGATGGCAAACCAACCTCAGAGGAATACGACACCAATGATGATGGTATTCCAGACGATACCGACGGAGATGGTATCCCTGATTATCTTGACTTTGACTCTAATTAAGAGAATAAGAAAGTCCGATAACCCACTGACTAGGTTTTGTATCTAAGCTTCCTCCAAAGTCTATTCCGTTATTTTGAAAGAAATTAACCTCATTGTTTTTAAGACCTCTTTCATAACGTAAATCAAT
>CBFIJI010000051.1:0-14946 GCA_965662885.1 Flavobacteriaceae bacterium
CGCTAAAGTGGACGGTTTGGTTGAATTTACCAAAAAGAGAAATAATAAATCTTACGTTTCTGTAGTTCCTTTCGAGGTATAAGAACAAAATTAGATTACATAAAAAAATCCCGCAATTTGCGGGATTTTTTTATGTCCTTTTATTAAGAAAGGGGGCTACTAATAACGGTAATATTCTGGTTTAAAAGGTCCTTTAACCGTTACTCCAATATAGTCCGCCTGATCTGTAGACAATTCCTCTAACTCTACACCCAGATGTTCCAAATGTAAAGCAGCAACTTTTTCATCCAAATGTTTGGGAAGCATATAAACCTTATTTTCATATCGGTCGGTATGCAACCATAATTCCAATTGTGCCAAGGTTTGATTGGTAAACGAATTACTCATCACAAAACTAGGATGTCCTGTAGCACAACCCAAATTGACCAATCGTCCTTCTGCTAAAACAATGATTTGTTTATCATCTTCCAAGGTATATAAATCCACTTGTGGCTTTATCTCAGTTTTGGTACTGCCATAGTTTTCATTCAGCCAAGCAATATCAATTTCATTATCGAAGTGACCAATATTACAAACGATGGCCTTATCCTTCATGGCTAAAAAATAGTCTTTTTTAAGAATATCTTTATTCCCTGTAGCGGTTACAACGATGTCTGCATTAGGAACTACTGTAGCTAATTTTTTCACTTCAAAACCGTCCATAGCTGCTTGAAGCGCGCAAATGGGATCAATTTCAGTTACGGTAACAATGGCTCCAGCACCACGGAAGGAAGCAGCTGTTCCCTTACCAACATCACCATAACCACAAACCACCACTCGTTTTCCAGCCAACATTACATCAGTTGCACGGCGGATAGCATCAACGGCACTTTCGCGACATCCGTATTTATTATCAAATTTTGATTTGGTCACTGAGTCATTGACATTGATGGCCGGCATGACCAAAGTTCCGTTTTTCATTCGCTCATAAAGACGGTGTACACCAGTCGTTGTTTCTTCAGAAAGACCTTTTATTCCACCGACCAATTCAGGGTATTGATCAAAAACCATATTGGTTAAATCACCCCCATCATCTAAAATCATATTTAAAGGCTTCTGGTCCTCTCCAAAATATAGGGTTTGTTCGATACACCAATCAAATTCCTCTTCATTCATCCCCTTCCAAGCATAAACAGGAATACCTGCTGCTGCAATTGCAGCTGCTGCATGATCCTGAGTTGAAAAGATATTACATGAACTCCATGTTACTTCTGCACCCAAGGCCACTAAGGTTTCAATCAGTACAGCCGTTTGAATAGTCATATGTAAACAACCTGCAATACGTGCCCCTTGGAGTGGCTGAGTTGCACCAAACTCTTTCCGCAATGCCATTAAACCCGGCATTTCCTTTTCAGCCAATAAAATTTCCTTTCGACCCCAATCAGCCAAGCCAATATCTTTAACTTTATAAGGGAGGCGAGAGGTAGTACTATTAATATTCATAGTTGTATATTTGAGATTTAGTTTTCAAAAATACAACCTTTCAAAACAATATCAAATGCCGGAAGTTAGATTGCTAAAAGGAAATACGAACTTTCGAGCAGCTTTTTGGCAAATCACAGAAACCGAGGAAGACTTGTATTACGGTTTAACCCTTACTTCAGAAGCAAAAACCCGATTATCCTCCCGAAAAAGTCTAAGCCACCGAAGAGGTTATTTGGCCATTCGTCAATTGTTAAAACAACTAAATATTGAACCAAAAACACATCAATACGATGCATTAGGGGCGCCTTATTTAACGGATGGACGTTTTCTTTCCCTCTCTCATACTAAAACATTTGCTGCAGTTGTTCTTTCCGACGTTGCTGTTGGGATAGATATTGAAAACTATCAGGAAAAAATTGTGCGCATAGCTCCCCGTTTTTTACATGCTTCGGAACTAACGTCTTCGCAAGCCGTTGAAGATATTCCTCGGCTCACCCAAATATGGACAGCCAAGGAGGCCATTTATAAAGCCCTCCGAATTCCGGGTATTCATTTTTCTACTCAAATGGAAGTCCAACCTTTTCAAGCGGGAGCCCAAGAGGGAAAAGCATTTGTTTATTTAAAAGAGCAAACCAAAGAAGTAAACCTCCAGTTTTTCTATTTTCAAGACCATTGCGCCAGTGTAGCCACCTTTAAAACAAATTCTTTAACATGAAAATTTCAGTAGAATTAACGCTAACACCTTTAAAAGATGACTTTATCCCTGCGATAAAACACTTTATTAAACAATTGAAAACTTCTGGATTTACCGTCTTAGAAAATCCATTGAGTACACAGATTTATGGGGATTACGACACACTATTTCCCTTTTTGACAGATCAGATAAAAGCCGTTTTTGATGCTGAAGAATCAGTTATTCTAATGATGAAAATCGTAAAAGGAGATCGGAGTCATTACGTTTCTGATCTTTAAAAAGCAGTTAAAAAAGTTTAAAGAAATAAGCGTAAAACAAGACTAGACTTCCCCTACTTTTCGTGTAAATCAGTAAATTGCATCTAAAATTATACTATCGAAAATCAAGTATCTCTTTTTGATTTTTTCTTCGGAGCCTATAGTGATTATTCGGTAATTGACATTGGTTTGGAATTCATTGCCGTTGTTTTTGGCTTTTTAAGTGTTCTCTATTCCAAACAAAATAAGATTGCTGTATTTCCTACGGGGATGATTTCTACCGCTATTTTTGTTTATCTATTGATAAAGTGGGGTTTGTTAGGTGATATGATGATCAATGCCTACTATTTTATAATGAGTGCATATGGATGGTATTTTTGGACTCAAAAAAGCAAAGGTCAAATACGTAATCCCATTGCATCAATCAATCGCTCAGAATTACGGTGGAGTCTCTTGATTTTTATAACAACGCTGCTGTTTGTGGTCATTGTTTATCAAATATTTGATCGTTGGAACAGTTGGTCAGCCTATGTCGATACGCTTACCACGGCCATCTTTTTTGTAGGAATGTGGTTAATGGCTCGGCGTAAAATCGAACATTGGATCTTTTGGATTATTGGGGATATTATTTCTGTACCCTTATACTTATATAAAGGGTTTACTTTAACGTCATTTCAATATCTTATTTTTATTTTAGTAGCAGTTTTTGGATATCGTTCATGGAGAAAAATTTTAACCAACAACAAACAGACTGTTTGAGAATTGTGTTGTTCGGACCTGAATCTACAGGAAAAACTACGATGGCAAAAGCATTGGCTTCGCACTACAACACCCAATGGGTTCCAGAATTTGCTAGAGATTATTTACAAAATAAATGGGACCAACATAGAGAAGTCTGTACCCTTGATGATTTAAAGATTATTGCTGCAGGTCAAATAGCATTAGAAAATAAAGCCTTAAAAACAGCCAATGAATTGCTGTTTTGTGACACCAATATTTTGGTAACACAAGCTTGGTCGGAAACCCACTTCGAAGGCTATTGCGCCCCAGAAATTTTAACAGCAGCACAACAATTTAACTATGATTTTTATTTCTTAACAGACATTGATGTACCTTGGTATGCGGATGATTTGAGAGATCGTCCTGACCAACGTCCACATATGTTTCGTCATTTTAAATCCTTATTACAAAAATACAACTGCAATTATACTGTATTAAGTGGGTCTCATGAAGAACGACTTAAAAAAGCGCAACATACAATAAATGAACTTCAATTTACACTAAAATGATAGCACCAAACGACCAGTCAAATATAGAAGCTAGTGGACGATCATTAGAACTAATTTACCGACAGTTAGAGTATTTAAAAAATGGGAGTTTACCCCTTCAAAACCTAGAGGTTGCCACCCTTGGAAATGGAATCATTCAACTTAGCACCTCAGATATTGAAAATGCTTTACGGTCTTACGAAGAGGAAGATGGTTCAAAAAAATGGAGTAAGTTTGTGCCTGCTTCTGGAGCTGCAAGTCGAATGTTTGCTTACTTATATACTTTCATAGACGCGGCTTCAAACCCAAATTTTGACCTTGAGCAATACAAAGTTGAAAACAAAGATATCGCCGTTTTTATTGATGGAATTCGTCATTTTCCCTTTTTTAAAGAAGTAGAAGCTTATTTGGATTCCAATAAAGAGGCGACCGCTTTTCAAAATGAAAATTTTTATACGTCTTTTATCAAGGCTATGATAAGTACAGACCATTTAGGATTTGGTCAATACCCAAAAGGATTACTCCCTTTTTTCCCTCAAGAAAATGGAAATACACTTACAGCTTTTGAAGCCCAATTACTTGAGTCGATTGCTTTATTTCCCGCCAATACGCCCATAGAAGTTCACTTTACTATTAGCAAAGAACACCGTCCTCTTTTTGACAAAAAAGAAGCTGCTTTTAGAAAAAACATCGCTCCAGAGCTCAATCGTTTGCTAACTGTAAACTATTCCTATCAGAATTATTTGACGGACACCCCTGTTTTGGACGAAAATAATGATTGGATTCGTGACCAAAGTGGGGCACTTTTTTTCAGAAAAGGAGGGCACGGAGCCTTGTTGGAAAACTTAAACCAATTGGATGCCGATAAACTTTGGATTAAAAATATTGACAACATCCAAATGGGAGAAGAAAACAAAGTCGGGCTTTACTGGCAGAAAATTTTGGGTGGATATTTGACAACAATTCAAAACCAATTATTTGCTCATTTAAAAACTTTAGAAGAGGAGGATACATCGGACTTTCAAGCTATTATTGAATTTATTAAAACCTACTTTAACTCGCAGTACTCCGTTGACGAAGGCAGTCAAAAACCGATAAAGCAAAAGTTAATCGACTATTTGGATCGACCTTTACGAATTTGTGCGATGATTCCCAATGAAGGTGCTGCCGGAGGAGGACCATTGTGGGAACAGAGCTCTAGAGGACGTACTTTACAAATTATTGAAGGCGTAGAAATCAATACTGAATTGCCAGAAAATAAAACATTGCTCCAAGCAGCTACCCATTTTAACCCTGTATTAATTGCCTGTGGGATAACCAATAGAAAAGGAGAAAAATACCCCCTACATGACTTTAGAAATCAGAAACGTTATATGGTGGTCAATAAAACTTTAGAAGGGAAAAAAATTAAATCTCTTGAGTGGCCAGGTCTTTGGAATGGTGGAATGGCCTTTTGGAATACTATTTTTATAGAGGTGCCAGGAGACACTTTTCATCCCGTAAAAAAACTTAATGATTTATTACAATAATTAGGAAAAATAATTTTTACTTTGCAGCATCTCAAAGGGGTGCTGCTTTAACTGTGGCTGAGATTATACCCAATGAACCTGGGCGGGTAATGCCGCCAAGGGAATATAGTAACAATTGTTTAATCAACTAATCTAGTAGAATAATGACCCCTTTTATTCGAATAAAAATACATTCGAATGAAATCATTACGATTAAGCTTCATAGTTGCGCTCTTAAGCGGAGTACTCTATGGACAACAACAAACTAAAGACTCTGTAACCACCGTATCTCTCGAAGAAGTAAAGGTTGTCGGTTTAAGAGCAAATCAAGACACGCCCGTTACTTTTACAAACATCACCAAAAAAGAATTGGAGCGTAGAAATTTAGGGCAAGACATTCCAATCTTACTCAATTATTTACCCTCGGTAGTTACCACCAGTGATGCTGGAGCAGGGGTGGGCTATACTGGAATCCGTGTTCGTGGAAGTGATGCCAGTCGTGTCAATATTACCATCAATGGTATTCCTTACAACGATAGTGAGTCACAAGGAACTTTTTGGGTTAATTTACCCGACTTTGCGTCTTCAGTAGAAACCTTCCAATTACAACGTGGGGTTGGGACTTCTACCAATGGTTCAGGGGCTTTTGGTGCAAGCCTAAATTTAATTACAGATGTAGTTTCTGATGTGGCTTATGCCGAAACGGCCAACAGTATGGGAAGTTTTAATACCTTTAAAAACACCTTGAAATTTTCTACGGGTCGCTTAGGGGATCATTTGGAGATTTCAGGACGATTTTCTAAAATTAATTCGGACGGTTATGTGGATCGTGCCCGAGCTAATTTAAGCTCCTATTTTCTTCAAGCATCCTATAAAGATGACAACACCCTTATTAAGGCTATTGCTTTTGGAGGACATGAAATTACCTATCAATCTTGGTACGGAGTAGATGCTATTACTTTAGTAAACAATAGAACGTATAATCCTGCTGGTGAAATTTATGACGATGTTGGAAATGTTACGGGCTTTTATGACAATCAAGTTGATGACTACACACAAGACCATTACCAATTCCATTGGAATCAAAAATTAAATCCTTTTTGGAATTTCTCTCTTGGATTGAATTACACCTATGGCCGTGGTTTTTATGAGGAGTATAACGATTTATGGTACACTCAGAACATTACTTTTGGTGATGAAGTGGCTTTTAGTTATTTAGGGTTAACCCCATTGAACTATGGAACAACTACGATTGAGACTACAGAAAACGTTACACGTAAGTGGTTAGACAATGATTATTATGTTGCAACGCTCGGGGCACAATACACTAAAAACGACACAAAACTCTATTTTGGGGGAATGTACAGTAAATACATAGGTGATCATTTTGGAGCATTGATTTGGGCACAACAAGCTGGTAATGTTCTACCGAATCATCGTTTTTATGAAAATCAAGGGATTAAAACAGAAACTAATTTTTATGCAAAAGGAACGCAAAGGCTAAATAATCAATTATCTATTTATGTAGATCTTCAGTTAAGAACAATTGACTATACTGTAGCAGGGGAGGTTAAAGGACCCGAAACCTTTTCGGTAGAGGATCAATTCACTTTTTTTAATCCTAAGGCAGGATTGACGTATCGTATTGCAGACCAACAACAGCTTTATTTTTCTTATGCAAAAGCCCAAAGAGAACCCAATAGAACAGATTACGAAAACGGGAGTCCCCGACCAGAGGTATTGAATGATTTTGAATTGGGTTGGCGCGCTAAAACAGATAAGGCAGAATGGCAAGCCAATATGTATTGGATGGCTTATAAAGATCAATTGGTCCTTACTGGTGCATTGGATGCCGTAGGTTCACCTATTCGAGAAAATGTTGGAAATAGTCGACGTATCGGCTTGGAAATTGAAGCTAAATTTCAACTAGGAAGTCAGTGGTTATGGCAACCAAATATTGCCTTAAGCAGTAATAAAAACAGTGACTATTTTTTCCAACGTGATGGTGTTACTCAAGAATTGGGAGATACAAATCTGTCTTTCTCCCCCAATATTATCGCTGGAAATGCCATTATATTTGCTCCCTCTACCTCTTTTCAAATGGGACTATTATCAAAATATGTAGGAGAACAATATATGGGGAATATCGATTCTGAAAACTCTAAACTACCAGCTTATTTTGTTTCAGATTTAAATGCTACCTACACCATCAATCCAAAATCTTTGGTCAAGGAAATGCAGTTTTCTCTTTTGGTCAATAATATTTTTAATAAAAAATATGAATCCAACGGCTATTTTTATACTTATGATGATGACTTCTCCACACCCGGTGTGATCACAACCATTGAGGGAGCGGGTTATTACCCACAAGCTGGAACACATTTTTTAGCAGGAATTCGCATGTTATTCTAAAAACTATAGCCCGTCGAAAAGCGAAGTACAAACCGTCCTACATCGGAGCCTTCTTCTGCATTGAGTAGTTGATGTCCCATAAAGGAAAAGCGAAAGGAGCGATTTAATTCGACACCCAACTGGAAACCATAACCATAAGCAGTGGTTTCCAGTTGGTTATTAAAAAACTGTTCCCGTTTCTCAGCACCACTATAGTGGAGAATACCACTGGGATAGGCTAACAAATAGAGGCTTTGGTTCTTTCTAGCATCTTCAAACAATAAGCGTTGATATATGACTCCAAGACTTGCATAGTTATCAACAAAAAACCGACTCTTGGTAGGATCTATTGGAAAACCTTCAATCAGTCGAAGTCCCAAACGTACCCCCAATTTATAAGAGGCATTTTTTTGGAAAGAAAGGGGGATTTTTCCCATAAAACTTCCATTAACAATACCACCAACAGGGTTGTGTATATAGGATAAAAGATTCAATTCATCCTTTTTATTTCCAGCCCAGATGGTTTGGGTACTAAATAACGAAAGTGAAAGTATTGTACCTCCACTGCTATCGAATTGCATCCTGAGGACCTCCGCACTTGCATCGATATGTTGAAGGCTATTCAAACCAATAATTCCTTGTTTGAATAAGCCGACTTTAAAACTACTTTCTCTTTCTTTTGTCGGGGTGTAATCAATAGCAAACTGTTGTGCGCTAAGGGGTTGAAATAGGAGGGTAAAACAAAATAAAAGACTAAAGAATTTGAATGTTTGTTGCTTGTTTTTGAAAATATACTGTTTCATCATTGACATTTAGTTGGATATTCGAAGTATGTTGTTATTGGCAATTACCTGATAATAGATTAAGGAATAGGGATTTTCCAAGTTTTCAGTAGGATTTAATAATTGTCCAGTAGCCAAACTGTATTGGTAGTCTTCACAACTACAATTTGCAAGCACCCCTTGTATGGATAGTTTTGAACAACTTTCAGGTGGATGATTCGAGCAGGTCGCTTCCCATGCTAAAAAAGAATTGCCGCTAAGATTAAAGATTAAAACACCCTTATATCCTAGAGGGTCAATACGAAGACTTCCGCCAGGAAAACGAAGGGCATCATATTCTGGAAGGTTCAAGTTGATTTCATATTGAAAACGGACGTCAGGAATAAAGGGGTTTCTTTCAACACGCTCTTTGCCACAGCTTATTAACATTAGCATACCCAAGGCAAGAAATTTTGTTTTAAAATGAAATATTTTATTCAGAATGTTCAAATGTTTATATTTGTGATGAGTCCACCTTAGGGAGGGCTTTTGTTTTCTATAGCAAATGTAAAAATCATGAGTAAAGTATCCTATTATACCAAAGAAGGTTTAAAAAAACTACGCGATGAACTAAATCGTTTAAAAGATATTGAACGCCCCAAAGCGTCCCAAGCAATAGCTGAAGCAAGAGATAAAGGTGATTTAAGTGAAAATGCGGAATACGATGCAGCTAAAGAAGCACAAGGCATGTTGGAAATGCAAATAGCCAAGTTAGAAAATACGCTTTCCAATGCGAGAATCATTAATGAATCGGAATTGGACACTTCCAAAGTACTTGTTCTTTCTATCGTGGAAGTCAAGAATAAAGCGAATGGTGCAGTAATGAAATATAAATTAGTTGCTCAAAGTGAAGCTGACTTAAAGACGGGAAAAATTTCTGTTGACTCTCCAATCGGGAAAGGCTTATTGGGAAAACGTGTTGGTGAAGTTGCCGAAATTACCGTTCCTAATGGAACCATTGCTTTTGAAATTTTGACTATTTCCAGAGCATAATTATATGGGCAGTCTATTCTCTAAGATTATAAACGGTGAAATACCCTGCTATAAAGTCGCTGAAAATGAAAATTGTTTTGCTTTTTTAGACATAAACCCCAACGCTAAAGGACATACACTTTGTGTTCCTAAAAAAGAAGTAGATAAACTTTTTGACTTATCTGAAGCAGAGTACCATCATTTAATGGATTTTTCCTACAAAGTAGCGCATGCGCTTCGTAAAACAGTATCATGTAAACGAATAGGAATGAGTGTCATCGGCTTGGAAGTTCCGCACGCGCATGTACATTTGATTCCTTTAAATTCCATGCAAGATGCCACGTTTCAGTCTAAGGTGAGCATGAATCCAGAAGCTTTTCAAAAGCTAGCCGATGCGATAGCATCCAATTTTCAGCCTTAATAAAATGGTTTTATATGCTTTTTTTTAAAGTAATTTGAAAAGTTGTTCCTTCTCCCAAAGCAGTTTTTTGAACAATTATTTTCCCTTTATGATAATCCTCAACAATCCGTTTTGCTAAGGAGAGACCTAAGCCCCAACCTCTTTTTTTGGTGGTAAATCCTGGGTTAAAAATCCATTTTATAGCCTCTTTTTTGATGCCAGAGCCCGTGTCAGTAATTTGAATAGTAATCTGTTTTTCTGAGTCTAAAAGTTCAATTTTTAATGCTCCTTTCCCCTTCATAGCATCAATACCATTCTTAATTAAATTTTCTAATGTCCACCCCATAAGCTGAGGGTTGTGCGAAATCATAATAGGGTAATCGGGTAGTTTTAAATTAAAAATAACCTGTTCAGAACTACGTTTTCGGAGATAATCTAAGGTAGAGGAGATCAACGCAACAATGTCCTTATTTTTAAAATTGGGTACAGAACCAATTTTTGAAAAGCGATCTGTAATGATTTGAAGTCGGTCAATGTCCTTTTCAATCTCAATTAAAGGGACTGATTCTTTATATTTTTCCTGCATTAATGTCGTCCACCCTAGCATTGAACTTAGAGGTGTCCCAATTTGATGTGCCGTTTCCTTTGCCATGGCAACCCATAGTCTGTTTTGTTCGGAAACCTTTGAGGTTTTAAACCCAAAGTACAAAACAGCACCAAAAAGAAAAATAATCAACAACAAGGCCATTGGATAATATTGAAGTTTATTCAGCATTATAGAATCTCCATAATACAGCTTTTGATCTACCAATAGAACACCTGTCGAATCCCTGTATTGAATGGCAATAGGAGAATTTTCTTTTTTTATCCGTTCTAAGGTTGTGTACAATGATAAGCTATCCGATTTTGTAGCATCCCATTGGATATTTTTAACACCAATTATTTTCTGGTCTTTGTTGACCTGGATCATCGGGTTGCTTCCTGTTTGCTGAATGATATCAAATATTAGAAGGCTTGGAGAAGGACTTTTAATTATTTCTTCTTGAGCCTGCGCCCACAATACAATTTTTTTTCGTTCCTCATTTTTAAGATTTTGGAACAGGATATACGTGTTCCATAAGATCAGGGTTACAATAAAAAAAGCACCGATTAATCCGATATGTTTAAATTTCTTTCTAAAGAAGGCAAACAGCTCCATAACATCGAGTCTCCTACGAAGATAATGTAAAATAGAGAATCTTTGTTCTATGTGGTTTCTCCTTAAACTTTTGTTATTTTTGTTAGCTCAAACACAAACGTTATGGAAATCTCTGGAAAAGTAAAATGGATTGACGAAGTCAAAACCTATGGGACCAATGGGTTCCGAAAGCGGGAAATTGTTGTCACTACAGAAGAGCAATACCCCCAACATATCATGATCGAATTTGTTCAGGATAAATGTGAACTTTTAGATGCCTATCAGGTGGGACAAAATGTAAAAATTGGTATTAACATTCGCGGTCGTGAGTGGGTCAATCCACAAGGAGAGACCAAGTATTTTAATTCCATACAAGGTTGGCGTGTTGAGGCTGTTGAATCAGCACCCGCTGGGATGCCTCCAATGCCTCCTCCAGAGTCTTTTGAGCCTGCAGAAGGGAATGCTAAAGAGGTAGAGGACGATTTACCTTTCTAATTTACCTTAACTTCGTTGTAGCGAAAACAATCCGTCACATGATCATTGACCATTCCAGTAGCTTGCATATGAGCATAGACTACTGTTGGGCCAATAAATTTAAAACCACGACGTTTTAAGTCCTTGCTAATCGTCTCAGCCAAAGCAGTATAGGCAGGTATTTCTTTATTTGAATCAAATTGGTTTTGTAGTGGTTTTCCATCTAAAAAACGCCAGATATAGGTCGAAAATGACCCCTCTTCTTGTTGTATTTTAATAAAGGCCTTAGCATTACTAATGGTTGCTTTTATTTTTAATCGATTACGGATAATATTTGGATTATTCATTAGTGCTTCTACTTTTGAAGCGGTATAATTTTCAATTTTTGTGTAGTCAAATTGATCAAATGCAGCTCTAAAGTTTTCCCGTTTTTTTAAAACAGTAATCCAACTCAATCCTGCTTGGAACGTTTCGAGTATCAGAAATTCAAATAACTTTTGTTCATCATATAGGGGCACCCCCCACTCTGTATCGTGGTAGGCCATGTAAAGGGGGTCGCCTAGACACCAAGAACAACGTTTTTTTTCCTTCATCACCTAAATGTAAGCAATGCATATAAAAAAAGCACTCCTTTAGAGAGTGCTTTTTTACTTTAAAATTCTATTTATCAGTTAGCTGAAAATAGAGCAACGTCCTATACGAGTGCAACACGTGCAAAGGCAGTAACTTCTAAGTTATCCCCAGCAGTTTTTACATAGTTAGCAACGGATATTTTACTGTCTTTAATATACGCTTGGTTAACTAATGTGTTGTCTTTAAAGAAACGTTTAATTTTTCCTTTAGCAATATTATCTAACATAGCTTCTGGCTTTCCTTCTTGGCGTAATTGATCTTTTGCAATCTCAACTTCTTTCTCAATAACCGAAGCATCGACGCCATCCTCATTAAGAGCAATAGGATTCATTGCAGCAGCTTGCATAGCTACATTCTTAGCTGTTTCTTCGGCGGTGTCTACAGCTTCAGAAAGTCCTACTAAGGTTGCAATTTTATTTCCAGCGTGAATGTAGGCACCTACAAATGGAGCATTTAATTTCTTAAAGCCTCCAATTTCTAATTTTTCACCAACAACACCAGTTTGTTCAGTAAGCTTATCAGCAACAGACATTCCTTTATATTCAGCAGCTAAAAAGCTGTCTAAAGAATCATGACTTAAAGCAAGTGCTGTTAATTCTCTAGCCATTTCTAAATAACTTTCATTTTTAGCAACGAAATCAGTTTCACAATTCAATGAAACGATTACGCCTGAAGTTTTATCTTCACTTACTAGAGCCAATACCGCACCTTCAGAGGAATCTCTGTCTGCACGATTTGCAGCTACTTTTTGACCTTTTTTACGGAGAATTTCAACCGCTTTTTCAAAATCACCCTCAGCTTCAACTAAGGCTTTTTTACAATCCATCATTCCAGCACCAGTGGATTGACGTAGTTTATTTACTTCAGATGCAGTAATTTTCACAGTTAACAATTTAAATTATTAGTAATTAAGCTTCAGATTTATCTGTTGTATCAGTTTCTTTATCGGGGGTTGCTTCAGACTTGGATTCGGGTGTTTCAACAACTTCAGCAGTCTTTTCTGCTTCGGCCACTGGTGCAGCACTTTCTGCAGCAGTCGTTTTTTCCTCAGCAACTACAGCAGCTTCCATTTTTTTAGCATCGTTTTTCTCGACTCCTTCTTTTTTGTTTTTGCGCTCACTAAGTCCAGATCCTACCGCATCGGCAACCAAACTCAATATTTTCTCAATAGATTTTGAAGCATCGTCATTGGAAGGGATCACATAATCAACATCACGAGGATCTGAGTTAGTATCTACCATAGCAAAGATTGGAATCTTCAATTTTTGAGCTTCTTTTACAGCGATGTGCTCGCGAGTAGTATCTACAATAAAGATGGCTCCTGGCAAACGAGTCATTTCTGAAATAGACCCTAAGTTTTTTTCTAATTTAGCACGTAAGCGATCAACTTGAAGACGTTCTTTTTTGGACAAGGTTTCAAACGTACCATCTTTTTTCATTCGATCAATACTCGCCATTTTTTTAACAGCTTTACGAATGGTAACAAAGTTGGTTAACATTCCTCCAGGCCAACGTTCTGTGATATAAGGCATTTTGATATTAGTGGCATGGGTAGCTACAATATCTTTTGCCTGTTTTTTGGTCGCTACAAAAAGAATTTTACGACCTGATGCTGCGATTTTTTTCAAAGCCGTGTTGGCTTCTTCGATTTTTGCAGCAGTCTTGTAAAGGTTGATGATGTGGATTCCATTACGCTCCATATAGATGTAGGGCGCCATGTTAGGATTCCATTTACGGGTTAAATGTCCAAAGTGGACTCCTGCGTTAAGCAGGTCATTTACTTGTGTTTGTGCCATTGTTTTTAGTTTACGTTCCTTGTGATAGTAGCAATAAGAGTTTTCCCTTATTTAGATGCTAAACTAACATCCGCCGTAGCGGTTTGAGCAACTGGATTAATAATAAATGTATGAACGAAGTTTCGACAAGCGAAACCAAATAATTAACGTTTCGAGAATTGGAATTTCTTTCTCGCTTTTTTCTGACCGAATTTTTTACGCTCCACCATACGAGGATCACGTGTTAGAAGACCTTCTGGCTTTAAAGCCAAACGATGCTCCTCATCGATTTTACATAAAGCTCTTGAGATAGCCAATCGAACGGCTTCTGCTTGACCATTTACACCTCCGCCTTTAACGGTAACTTTTAAATCATAATTACCTTCTGTACTCGTAAGTAAAAAAGGTTGCGTGATTTTGTATTGTAAGGTGGGTGTTGCGAAATAGTTCGCGTAATCTTTTTTGTTGACCGATATGTTCCCTTTACCTTCACTAAGATAAATTCTAGCAACTGATGTTTTTCTTCGGCCTATAGTGTGAACGATTTCCATTATAAGAGTTCGTTTAAATTAATAACTTTTGGATTTTGTGCTTGGTGTTGATGCGTTGATTCAGCAGATACTCGTAAATTTCTAAAAAGATCAGCACCTAACTTATTTTTTGGTAGCATCCCTTTAACTGCTTTTTCAATTAATCGAGTTCCACCTTTTGCATGCATCTGTTCAGCATTCAAGCTTCGTTGACCACCAGGATAGCCAGTATGACGAATGTATTCTTTTTGTTTCCATTTTTTACCGCTCAATGTAACGTGTGCTGCATTGACTACAACAACATTATCACCACAGTCTACGTGAGGGGTAAAATTAGGTTTGTACTTCCCACGTAAAAAATTAGCAATGATCCCTGCTGATCTCCCTAATGCTTGGCCTTTAACATCAATAATAACCCACTCTTTAGTGACTGTTTTTGAATTGGCAGCAATGGTTTTATAACTAAGTGTATCCACAATATTTTGTATTAATATTTCCGACATACCGCATATCGGGCTGCAAATGTAATATTTTATATTTTTTTGTGGAAAGTTTCTTTGATTTATTTTTAAATCTGTAGCG
>CBFIJI010000052.1:0-13774 GCA_965662885.1 Flavobacteriaceae bacterium
ATCTTTTTCCAATTCTAATGATATCTCCAAAGATACCAGCAGCAGTAACTGCTGCACCGGCTCCGGCACCTTTAACGATCAACGGCTGTTTTTCATAACGGTTGGTGTAAAATAGAATAATGTTGTCACTTCCTTCAAGATTATAAAAATCATGATCAGGGGCAACTTCTTGAAGACCCACTCGTGCTTTTCCATTGACCAATTCTGCAATGTATTTTAAACGCGTACCGTTTTTTTCTGCGGAGGCTAACAAGTTGTCAAAATGTGCTTTATGTGTTTTAAGGGCAGCAAAAAAAGCATCATTACTATTCGTATTCAAAACAGCTTCAGGCAGAAAACGATTATTTTCAATGTCTTCTATTTCAATTTTATAACCACTTTCTCTTGCCAAAATTAAAATCTTTCTCGCTACATCAATACCACTTAAATCAATTTTAGGATCGGGTTCTGTATAACCTTCCTCTTTGGCCTGCATGACAATGTCGTGGAAATCAGATCCTTTTTTAAAGTTGTTAAAAACAAAATTTAAACTTCCAGAAAGAATGGCCTGAATTTTAATGATGTTATCCCCAGAAGCTATTAAGTTGTTTAGGGTGTCTATAATGGGTAAGCCTGCCCCTACATTCGTCTCAAATAAAAATGGACTCGCAAACTGTCTTGCGATTTTTTTTAGTTCTAAATAGTTGGAAAGCTGGTCTGCACAAGCAATTTTATTACACGTAACCACTCCTATATTGTGTCTTAAATAACGAGCATATTCGAAAGCAATAACAGCATTAGCCGTATTGTCTACAAAAATACTATTCCTAAGATTTAAGGCTCTAACATACTTGAAAAATGCATCTCTATCCGCAATCGTTTCACTTTTATCTAGGGCCTCTTCCCAATGATTTAGATCTATTGGTGAAGAATTTAAAAGCATTTTCCTTGAATTGGAAAGAGCCATTACTCGAACTTTTAAATGAAAATTATCAAGTAAATAAAGTTGCTGTTTTTGGATTTGTTCCAAAAGTTTACCTCCAACATTTCCAACACCTGTTATGAATAAATTGATTTCTTTTGTTTGCAATTCAAAAAAGCTTTCATGAATGGTGTTTAGTGCTTTCTGAACATTTTTTTTATCTATAATAATGGATATGTTTCTCTCAGAAGCTCCTTGCGCTATAGCTCGAATATTGATGTTGTTAGCACCAAGACTACTAAAAAGTTTACCACTAATTCCCTGGTGATCTTTCATTTTATCCCCAACTACCGCAATGTTGACCATTTGATCTTCAATTTTGGAGGGATCAACTTTTCGTAATGAAATTTCAAATTCAAACTGTTGATCAATAGCTTCCTTAGCATTTTGTGCATCAGAGGCTTTAACTCCCATACAAATGGAATGTTCAGACGAAGCCTGAGTAATCATGATTACATTAATGTTTCTTTCGTACAAAGCATCAAAAAGGCGTCTAGAAAAGCCTGGAATCCCAATCATACCACTACCTTCAAGGGTTACCAACGCCACATCGTCAATATGACTAATTCCTTTGACTACTGGCGAGGAAATGTCTGGAGCAGTATCATCAATTCGTGTTCCTACGGCTTCTGGTTTGAAGGTGTTTTTAATGACGATAGGAATTTTTTTCTCAATCAAAGGTTGTAACGTGGGAGGGAAGATCACTTTGGCACCAAAATGGGATAATTCCATGGCTTCTTGGTAGGATAGCTTTGGAATAGGTAGGGCCTGAGAAACTAAAGAAGGGTTAGCGGTGTACATTCCACTAACATCAGTCCAAATTTCCAAAACATTTACTTCCAAGACATTGGAAATAATGGCTGCTGTAAAATCGGAACCTCCACGTCCTAATGTCGTGGTTTCTCCTTTATTATTTGAAGCAATAAACCCAGGTACAAGAACAACCGTGTTGGTGTTTGACGCAAAAAATGGTTTCATGCAAACGGACGTGGCTTTGTAATCAACCACTTCCTTATAGTTTAATTGATGGGTTTTAATCAACTCCCGAGTATCTTTAAGAAGAACATCTAAGTGCTGTGTTTTGAAAATTTCAGCGATAATAGTACTGGATAGAATTTCACCATAGCTGGAAATTCGATCATTGATCTTAGGCGTAACTTCACCAATAATACTAACTGCCTCAAGAAGCGACTCAAGGGTGTTTAATTCGGCCTTTAATAGACTAATGATACTACTTTGAAACTCTAGGGGAATAAAATGTTTAATAAGTTCCAAATGACGTTGTTCAATCGTATCAATGGTACTTTTATGATCTGCTTCTCCTTTTATTGCAGAAGAAAGCATTTTGAGGAGTATGTCTGTTATTCCCCCAAGGGCAGAAACGACAACGACAATTTTTTCCGATTTGTTTTGTTGAATAATCGCAATAACACTAGAGAGGCTTTTTGCGTTTGCAACCGAAGAACCTCCAAACTTTAAAACTTTCATTAGCAATGTATATTTATTAGTGAGATGCATTTAAAAGGCAGCTCCCTAATCATTGAGGCCAAAAATAAGATATATTACCAATGAAAAAACGTTTTAAAATAAAAAACACCTTTTTGCATTTATTTTATATAAAACGATAAGAATAAGATCCTGCTTAAAAAGCGTGACTATGAAAGAATTAGACTATAGATAAGCTTAGTTCTTCCTGTTTGTCTGTCCAATCAATATTTAAATGATCCCCTTCTTTGACCTTATTGGTCACTACATTTTCAGCAATTAAATCTTCAACATATTTTTGTAGCGCACGATTTAAAGGTCGTGCACCATATTTTGAATCAAAACCTTTTTCCGAGAGGAAATCCTTCGATTTCTCCGAAAATGTGATTTCATACCCCAACTTATTAACACGCTGAATTAGTTTAATCAATTCAATATCAACAATTTGGCGGATATCACTTTTTATCAGGGATTTAAAGATGATGATGTCATCGATACGATTTAAAAATTCTGGTGAAAATGTTTTTTTCAATTCTTTTTCAATCACCCCTTTTTCAAGGTTAATACTCTGTGCTTTTTGAGAAGCTGTTTCAAAGCCAACTCCAGTTCCAAAATCTTTCAATTGACGGGCTCCAATATTGGAAGTCATAATAATGATAGTGTTTTGGAAATTTACTTTACGACCTAAGCTATCGGTAAGGAAACCATCATCCAGTACTTGTAAGAGCATGTTAAATACATCTGGATGTGCTTTTTCTACTTCATCAAGTAAAATGACCGAATAGGGACGTCGTCTCACCTTTTCACTAAGTTGACCACCTTCTTCATAGCCTACATAGCCTGGAGGTGCTCCAATTAGACGTGAGATGGCAAACTTCTCCATGTACTCACTCATGTCAATACGAATGAGATTTTCTTCGGATTCAAAGATTTCCGAAGCAAGTATTTTCGCCAATTGTGTTTTACCAACACCCGTTTGCCCTAGGAAAATGAAAGAACCAATAGGTTTATCAGGAGCTTTCAATCCAGCACGATTTCTCTGAATGGCTTTCACCACTTTTTTCACGGCTTCTTCTTGTCCAATCAGTTTTTTACCGATGGTTTCTGCAAGAAGGGCCAATTTGTTTTTTTCAGATTTGACAATTTTGTTAACAGGAATATTGGTCATCATAGAGACAACATCCGCAATATGAGTGTCAGAAACATCTACTCGATTATTTTTTGAATCTTCATACCACCGTTCCTGAGCTTCAATGAGTTGACGTTCAACACGTTTTTCATCGTCTCGTAACTTTGCCGCTTCTTCGTATTTCTGCTTTTTGACTACAGAATTTTTTAACTCTCTAACGTCTTCTAATTGTTTTTCCAAATCAATAACTTCCTGCGGAACACTCATGTTATTAATGTGGACTCTTGAACCGGCTTCATCCAAAGCGTCAATAGCTTTGTCTGGAAGAAAACGATCAGAGACATAACGATCAGTCAATTCTACACAAGCTGCTAGTGCTTCTTCTGAATAGTTAACATTGTGATGATTCTCGTATTTTTCTTTTATGTTTTTAAGGATTTCTAGGGTTTCATCCACATTAGTTTCTTCCACTAGAATTTTTTGGAATCGACGTTCCAAAGCACCATCCTTTTCAATATGTTGTCGGTATTCATCCAATGTGGTTGCACCAATACATTGAATTTCTCCTCTAGCCAATGCAGGTTTAAACATATTGCTAGCGTCTAAACTTCCTGTTGCTCCACCAGCACCCACTATGGTGTGAATTTCATCTATAAATAAAATGATGTCTTCATTTTTCTCAAGCTCGTTCATCACGGCTTTCATACGTTCTTCAAACTGGCCTCTATATTTTGTTCCAGCAACAAGACTCGCTAAGTCCAAAGTTACTACCCGCTTGTTATACAGGACTCTTGATACTTGTTTTTTTACAATTCGGAGTGCGAGGCCTTCCGCAATTGCAGATTTACCCACACCAGGTTCTCCAATGAGTAAGGGATTATTTTTCTTTCTACGGCTTAATATTTGGGATACCCGTTCAATTTCTTTTTGTCGCCCAACCACTGGATCAAGTTTGTCTTCCTGAGCCAAAGCGGTCACATCACGCCCAAAATTATCTAATACAGGGGTTTTTGTTTTTTTATTTCCTTTGGATTCAGAAGTCGGTACAAAAGGGTTTTCTTTTCCGCCTTGATTTTCGTTTTCTTTTTCTTCTGGAAATGAAGAGATTGTTGGAAGGTCGGGATAGTTTTCACTATCGTTGGTTAACATCAATTTAAACTGTTCTTTAACCAAATCGTAATCGACATTTAATTTAGCCAACAATTTAGCAGTAGGGTCATTCTCATTGCGAAGAATACAAAGAAGCAGGTGAACCGTATTAATCAATTCACTTTGAAAGAGTTTCGCTTCTAGAAAGGTTGTTTTTAACGCTCTTTCTGCCTGTCTGGTTAAGTGCAGATTTTTCTTCTCATTAATAGCGTTGTCGTCTTCAATAATCGCAGGGTTAAGAATTTCTACTTTTCTCCGAAGATCATCAAGATCCACTTCAATATTATTCAATATTGCAATGGCCTTTCCACCACCATCTCTCAAAATTCCCAACATCAAATGCTCCGTTCCTATGGAGCCGTGTCCAAGTCTTAGAGCTTCTTCCTTACTGTAAGCAATTACATCTTTTACGCGAGGGGAAAAATTATCATCCATATCTTTTTCTTTACTTTTTTTAGTTAATCAAAAAGCGTTCCAATAGCAATCTTACTGCTAATAGACAAAAAAAAAATTAAAATTCAAACAATTCAACATTGATTTTTAGTAAGATTATGGGTGCTTTAAAATGTTGATAAAATTCTGAATAATTAGCAGATAAAACCGCTTTTTATTAGGGTGATTCAGTATTTTAGCGATTACGATTATAATGTATTCATATGGATCAAAGAGAACGACTTATTCCTATAAACATTGAGGATGAGATGAAATCGGCATACATCGATTATTCGATGTCTGTCATTGTGTCACGTGCATTGCCCGACGTCCGTGATGGTTTAAAACCTGTTCACAGGCGTGTTTTATTTGGAATGCATGAGTTAGGTATAAGGAGTAATACAGCCTATAAAAAATCAGCTCGTATAGTTGGAGAGGTTTTGGGTAAATATCATCCCCATGGTGATAGCTCAGTATATGACACTATGGTACGAATGGCGCAAGAGTGGAGTCTGCGTTATTTGTTGGTTGACGGCCAAGGTAACTTTGGATCCATTGATGGTGACAGCCCAGCAGCCATGCGATATACCGAAGCGCTAATGAAAAAAATGTCAGAAGATTTATTGGCTGACATTGATAAAGATACTGTGGATCATCAATTGAATTTTGATGACACCTTAAAAGAACCGACTGTACTTCCCACACGAGTTCCAAACCTTTTAATCAACGGAACTTCAGGAATTGCTGTAGGAATGGCGACCAATATGCCTCCACACAACTTAACAGAGGTGGTTGACGGAATAATCAATTATATCGATGACTCGGACATTACTATTGAAGATTTAATCAAAACAATTAAGGCACCTGATTTTCCAACTGGAGGGATTATTTATGGTTATGAAGGAGTAAAACAGGCTTTTTTGACAGGGCGTGGTAAAGTTGTCATGCGGGCTAAAGCAATTATTGAAGAAGTCGATGGTCGAGAATGTATCATTGTGACAGAAATTCCTTACCAAGTAAATAAAGCAGAAATGATTCGTAAAACTGCTGAATTGGTCAATGAGAAAAAAATAGAAGGGATTTCGAACATCCGTGATGAGTCCGATCGAAATGGAATGCGGGTCGTTTATATTTTAAAGCGTGATGCTATTCCTAATATTGTATTAAATAAATTATACAAATACACATCATTACAATCTTCTTTTAGTGTCAATAATATTGCTTTGGTAAATGGCCGTCCACAATTATTGAATCTGAAAGAGATGATTCACTATTTTGTGGAGCATCGTCATGATGTTGTTGTTCGACGAACGAAATTTGAACTTAAAAAAGCAGAAGATCGCGCACACATCCTAGAAGGGTTGATTATTGCTTCGGATAACATTGATGAAGTAATCAAGTTAATACGAGGTTCTGCGAGTGCTGATGAAGCGAGAGAGAAGTTGATTCAACGTTTTGAATTGACCGAAATCCAAGCAAAGGCCATTGTTGAAATGCGATTACGCCAACTTACTGGTTTGGAACAAGATAAACTTCGTGCTGAATACGATGCATTATTGGCTACTATCTCTGACTTAAAAGATATTCTCGACAAAAAAGACCGTCGAATGAAAATCATCAAAGATGAATTGGCAGAAGTTAAAGCCAAATATGGTGATGAACGCCGTTCTATTATTGAATATGCAGGAGGCGAATTTAGCATTGAGGACATGATTCCTAACGAAAAGGTAGTCATTACGATTTCTCATGCGGGTTACATTAAACGCACACCACTTTCAGAATATAAAACCCAGCATAGGGGAGGGGTTGGTCAAAAAGCTTCAACGACCCGAAACGAGGATTTTCTCCAAGATATTTTTGTAGGAACTAATCATCAATATATGCTTTTCTTTACCCAAAAAGGAAAATGTTTCTGGATGCGGGTTTATGAAATACCGGAAGGTTCTAAAGTATCAAAAGGACGAGCCATTCAAAACTTGATCAATATAGAACAAGATGATATGGTCAAAGCCTCTATTTGTACATTGGATCTTAAAGATACTGACTACATCAATAGTCACCATGTTTTGATGACAACTAAAAAAGGTCAGGTTAAGAAAACCTCTCTAGAACAATATTCCCGTCCAAGGGCCAATGGAATTAATGCTATTACTGTTAGGGAAGACGATGAGCTACTGGAGGCAAAACTTACCAATGGTAGCAGCCAAATCCTTTTGGCAGTTCGCTCTGGTAAAGCCATACGTTTTGAAGAAAGTAAAATCCGACCAGTAGGGCGTGGTGCTTCGGGAGTTCGTGGAATTACTTTAGCCTCTGACGCTGATGAAGTTGTTGGGATGGTAGCCGTTAATGATATGGATGCCAATATCTTAGTGGTTTCTGAAAATGGTTATGGCAAGCGTTCTAGTCTGGATGATTATCGTATTACCAATCGGGGTGGAAAAGGAGTGAAAACTATTTCTATTACCGAAAAAACAGGTAGCTTAGTCACCATTAAAAGTGTTACCGATAACGATGACCTTATGATTATCAATAAGTCAGGAATTGCTATTCGGATGGAAGTTGCTGATCTCCGGGTAATGGGAAGAGCTACTCAAGGTGTTAAACTCATCAACTTAAAAGGAAATGATGGGATTGCGGCAGTAGCTAAAGTGATGAAGGATGAAGATGACATTGAGGATATTCAGGATATCGATGTTAATGATGGCACTGTAATTGAATAACTAAATAATTTAAACATAAATAAAAACGAATGAAATCTAATTTAACTTTAATTTTCAGTTTTATTTTCTTGGTTGCATTTGCACAGAAAAAAGAACTTAAAAAAGCTGAAAAATTATTTGCTGCAGGAGATACTGCAGGAGCCGTAACCTTATTGGAAAACAATGCTGCATTGTTTACTGGGGATGATCCAAAAATCACAACTGCTTTAACCCTCTTAGAAGGGAAAATTGCACAGGCTAATGAAGAATTTGAAATGGCTTTGGAGAAGTACTTTTCTATTCAAAATGAAGCTGCTGTTAAGGCTTCAGTTGCCAAACAATTGGAATTGCTTACAAGTGATATTGTCAACAGTGCCATCGCAGATAATGAAGCAAAAAATTATAAAGATTCTTCTTTGAAACTTTATTTGGCTTACAAAGCCAATCCAGAGAACAATATTGAATATTTGTATTATGCCGCTTCCAATGCTGTAAATGGTGAATTTTTTGAAAAAGCATTGGACTACTATGCAATTCTTAAAGACAAGAAATACACTGGAATCACAACAACGTACTTTGCTACGGAGGCCGCTACAGGGAATGAAATTGAAGTGTCCAAAACAGAGTATGATATTTATTCCAAGTCAAAAGATTATACCAACTTACGAGAACAAGATTCAGAATCTCGTTTTCCTGAAATCATTAAAAATATTGCTCTGATTCACTCGCAGTTAGGAAATAATGAAAAAGCTATGGCTGCCGTTCAGGAAGCTCGTGCAAATAGTCCAGAAGATTTAAGTTTAATTCTAACAGAAGCAAATTTATATATTCAACTGGGTGAAAAAGAAAAGTTTGGCGAGTTGATGCAACAAGCCATTGCACAAGACCCCAACAATTCGGTTCTTTATTTTAACCTTGGAGTCGTTAATGCCGATCTTGGAGATAATGAAATGGCTAAATCATATTACCAAAAAGCGATTGAATTAGATTCCTCTTATGAAGCGGCTTATTTAAATTTAGTTTCCTTGATATTATCTGGGGAGGCTGATATTGTTGAAGAAATGAACAACTTGGGTACATCACGAGCGGATAATGCACGTTATGATATTTTAAAGAAAGAACGAGAAGAACTTTTTAAGGAATGTGTACCGATTCTTAAATCCTTAGTAGGGATCAATCAAAATGAAGAAGCAATCAAGACATTGATGAATATCTACGGAACACTTGGTGATAACGAAGGTTTTATGGAAATGAAACGCTTACTAGAATAAGTGTTTTCTTTCCAATACACAAAAACCCCTCCATTGGAGGGGTTTTTTTATATAATTTTTTTGATCAGCCGTAAGCGGTGGGAATGCTGGTTTCGTTCTAAATTATAAATTCCAGTTTGATCAATCCGATCAATACGAACACAGCCATGGGCATGAATGATATAATTATTTTCTAAAAGTATTCCTACATGAATAATATTCCCTTCCTTATTATCAAAAAACGCAAGATCACCAGGTTCACTCTCCTCAATAAAACTTAAGGTTGTCCCAATGGTAGCTTGTTGGTAGGCATCTCTCGGTAAGGCAATTCCATTGATGCGATACACCATTTGAGTAAAACCTGAACAATCAATTCCAAAAGGAGTTTTGCCTCCCCACAAGTAGGGAGCATTAAGATATAAACTCGCCAACTTAATTAAATCGCTCTTTGGTTTCTTTTTAGCCGTAAATTCCCCGTCATACTCATGGTGCAGTAGTGCTGCACCTGCAACGTTGCTCCCCAAGATAATTGGGAACATTTGATTGTCGCTACCATGCATATAATGGATTAAATCTAAGGTAAATTTAGATTGATCATCACTGATTTTTTGAACCTGTTCAAAGGAAATTTCCACGGCTTGTTTTATATCAATCCATCCATTATAGCTATCAGTAAGGCAAGAAATATACAGCCAATTCTTTCTTTTTTTTAGCGTTTTAAAACAATCTCCATAAAGAAGTTGTGAGACCATTTCACTTTCATCACTATTTTCTTTTCGAAGCGGTATAACGCTTAGATGGCAAATTCCGTAATCCAAAATATTATCTTGTTGTTAAGGTGTATGTTCCCTATAATCTTGACAAAAATAGTGATTTTGCATCCACCATTTGAAATCGTTTATTTTAAAATGGTTAGAAAGCAAAATTCTTTCTTAGCTTTGAACTTAAAAAGTACTTTTGAAATTTATTTGGAGATACATAAACGCCCATCAATCCCTGATTTACAAAGCCTTATTAATCCTTTGTAGTTCCTTACTCATTTTGTATTTATTTCCCAAAGGAGGGCAATTTAAGTATGAATTTCAAAAAGGGAAAACATGGCAATACCCTACCTATTACGCTCCGTTTGACTTTTCCATATTAAAAACCGAAGCACAACTTACTGCAGATCAACAAGAAGTAGTCTCTTCTCTTAAACCATACTATCGTGTAGATTTATCGATTCGTGAGCGGGTAATTAACAACTTTGACCAACAATTTGATACTTATTTTAATACCCTCTCCAATAAAAACAGAAAAAAAACACTTTATACTTTTGGACGTTCTTTAATTGATAGTATCTACCGTGTTGGTGTTGTTGCCCCTAACTTTGGTTTGTCAAAGGACAGTAGCCTATTACTAATTCGTTCCAATACAGAACGTGAAATTACTGCTAGCGAATTGTTTAATCCTAAAGACCTCTACAGTCTTGTTCAACAAAAGGGGCAAAATAACCGCTTATTTACAACTTATACTGTTCCTCTTTATGAATTCCTTTTTGAACTGATTGTACCTAACATTAGTTTTGATGAAAAATTTACGGAGGAAGCAAAAACAATTGCTTTAAGTGATATTCCCCTATATCGGGATATTGTTAAAGAAGGACAATTAATTATCGGGCAAGGGGTTGTTGTCGAAGACCAACAATTTCAGGTTTTAGAATCCCTTCGTCAGGAAGTGGTGTCCAAGGCGCAAG
Source organism: Flavobacteriaceae bacterium (assembly GCA_965662885.1). Taxonomy (GTDB): domain Bacteria; phylum Bacteroidota; class Bacteroidia; order Flavobacteriales; family Flavobacteriaceae; genus CBFIJI01. The sequence goes on from CBFIJI010000052.1 coordinate 10,841, forward strand.
ACGGTAATTCAACCTATTGGATTGTGTTTGGATACGTGATTTTAATCTTGTTGACCTTTACTTTATTGTTGATTTTCATAAAAAAATATCGCAATCCGATTTATGAAAACAACAGAAAGCTCACCTTTATTTTTTTTAATATCCTTACGATTGTCGCCCTCACTACCGTAGTGGTAAATTTTAATGTATCGTATATCTACGCAGTTCCTATTTGTATTCTCCCCCTAATCATTAAAGCTTTTTTTGACCCTCGATTGGGTTTGTTTACCCATGTATTGACCATCTTACTTATAGGTTTTATTGTCCCTAACAGTTTTGAATTTATTTTCCTTCAAATTGTTGCCGGAATTATTACCATTCAATCCATCACGCAACTTTACAGAAGAGCGAGTTTATTTATCTCAGTAGCACAAATTGTTTTGGTTTATCTAATTGCCTATATCGCCTTTACCATTGTTCAAGAAGGGACTGTTTTGGAGGTACAGATGACCAATTTAGGACTTTTTGTCCTCAATGGTTTAATTACTCTTTTTGTTCAACCTTTGATTTATATTTATGAAAAGATTTTCCGACTGGTTTCTGATGTTTCCTTGTTGGAACTTTCCGACACGAACTCCGCCGTATTAAAAGAACTTTCGGATAAGGCGCCAGGAACTTTTCATCATTCCTTACAGGTGGCCAATTTAGCAGAGGCTGCTGCGAATGAAATTGGTGCCAATAGCCTTTTGGTTCGGGTGGGTGCGCTCTACCATGATATTGGTAAACTAAAAAACTCCATTTATTTTTCAGAAAATCAAAAAGGAAATGTTTCTCCTCACGACGATTTAACCCCTAAACAAAGTGCAGCCATAATCATTGATCATATTAATGAAGGAATTGCCATGGCAAAAAAATATAACATTCCTGATCGGATTATTGACTTCATAAGAACCCACCACGGAACTTCGATGGTTTACTTTTTTTACAAAAAAGAGATGGAGCAGCACCCTGATATGGTGGATCAAGAGGATTTTCGTTATAACGGCCCTAAGCCGTTTTCCAAGGAAACCGCTATTCTAATGATGGCTGATGCTGTAGAAGCTGCTTCAAAAAGTTTGCGAAACCCCGACCTTGTTCAGTTGGAAGCGTTTATTGATAAAATCGTTACCCACCAAATGAAGGAAAAACAATTTGATGCTTCAAACATTACGTTAGGGGAAATTGAAATCGTTAAAAAGGTGATTTTCAAGAAATTGATCAATGTTTATCAATTACGTATTGAATATCCAGAATAATTTCAGTAAAAATATTGCCTACTTTTAATGGAAGCTTTACTTTTGCAACCCGAGTTTAATACTCATGGAGAGGTGCCAGAGTGGTAATGGAGCAGATTGCTAATCTGTCAACGTGTAAGCGTTGCCAGGGTTCGAATCCCTGTCTCTCCGCAAAAGGAAACCCACAACGAAAGTTGTGGGTTTTGTTCTTTATAAAATAAGCAAAAGCTATTTTGGCTAGCGAAATAAAACAAAAAATACAAAGCAGCGAGAGGTTTTTATGATTGCCAAGATTCCCCCTTGGATGATGAAATAATCCTTTTCTCCCTGCAAATTTGCCCGTAATTTTAATATTACGGACTTATTATTTCCTTTCATATTAAAATGAAACAAAGCGCTGTTTGAATTAGGTATTCTTTAAAGGAGCACCTTTTTTTATCACATTCAATATTTGTGTGTTTTCAATCACCGCTTCTTATAAAATAAAACAATTATTTTTTTAATTTTACGAAGCTTAACTTTATTTTATTTACGATGATGATGACACGATTTTTACCCTTTAGCTTTTCTATATTGCTACTTCTTATTACGGTTGTTTTTGTGGGTTGTTCCACAGAAGAAATACCAGAAACTCCCCCAGAAGACGAGGTCGTTGAAGATGTAGTTCCAGAATTTTATGCTGGCTTAGACAGAAACAGTACCCTTGATGACTATTGGGAAGTCTTTCGCCAAGATGCCATCCGTTCTGGAAAGCCAGATCCTGGTGCCGAACGATCGATTATTCTTTTTTATGGAGTCGAACCTGATTTTGCCTCTGGTGTAACTGCTGATCATGCTGGTAGAGCATATGATATATGTAATGACAACAACATTCGCTTTGAAGTGATTAAATCGTTTTGGGAGGATTACCCTCTGATCACTAGGCTAATTACTTTCTATCACGAGGCTGGACACGCGCGTTATAAGTACAGACACCCCTGCGAAAATGGCGAGCCGTGTAATTTTTCTTATGAGCAATTCCCTATTATGTGGCGTTCTGTTGGAAGAGGTGATTATAAATGGGAAGACTTTATCGTAGATAAAAACAACTTCTTTAAAAGAAATTGGGACGGAATTCGCTATTTTAATTGTGGTATTCTTGACTACTGATCACCCGCTAAGCTTACTGTTTATACTATCTTAAAGGCTGTGTATGCCCCATAGAAGGGAAGTGCTGCTGTTTTAAAGCAGGAGCACTATTTGAATTACCCATTTTTAAGAGGAATTATTTTTATCTTTAATAGGTTTTAATTTTGAATGCCTCAACACGACCATCTTAAATTTTCTAAATGCTCCACAGTATTTCCGGTCATAAAATCAACATATTGATGGCAGATTAAGACTAATTTTACTTCTAAAAAAACTTAAAATGCTTGGACTAAGAACAACAATTTATAAAGTGGGCGATATTAAAAAGGCAACAGATTGGTATTCCAAAGCCTTTGAGACAGAACCCTATTTTAGTGAGCCTTCTTATGTTGGATTTAATATTGGTGGTTTTGAATTGGGGCTTCAGCTAGAAGAAAACCCAACCACTGATAAAACTGAAAGTGTAGTTTCCTATTGGGGAGTAACTCAAATTAAAACCACCTACGACCGATTGATCAATATTGGAGCTGCTAAAAACGAAGCACCCTATAAT
>CBFIJI010000053.1:0-13678 GCA_965662885.1 Flavobacteriaceae bacterium
TTTTAAAAGAAAATGGATTTACCCCTGAGAATGCATTGGCGATGTACCTACCCAATTCTTATCAGTTTTATTGGGAAACGACTCCTGAAAATTTTCAAAAAAAAATGTTGACTGAATACCAACGATTTTGGAATGAAGAGCGATTAGAAAAAGCCCAAGAAGTGAATTTATCCCCACAAGAAGTAGCAACTTTAGCGTCAATTGTTCAGAAAGAAACAAATAAAGCGGAAGAGCGATCTCGTGTTGCAGGTGTTTACATTAATCGTCTTCGAAAAAATATTCTTCTTCATGCAGATCCAACGGTGGTTTATGCTCTAAAGAAAGAACTAAATAATTTTGACACTATTTTTCGCAGGGTTTTATACAAAGATTTAAAGGTTAAATCTCCATATAATACCTATAAAAACAGAGGTCTACCACCAGGACCTATTTTTATGGCTGACTTATCGACAATTGATGCGGTTTTAAATTTTGAAAAACATAAGTTATTTTACTTTGTGGTAAATCCTCATCGTCCAGGATATCATTTGTTTGCGAGCTCTTTACGCGAACATAATCGTAACAAAAAGGTTTATACAGGTTGGTTAAACAAGCGAAGACTATACCGTTAAAGGGTCACAGTCAATAATAAAAATAGCTGGTCGCTTGTCTATTGCTAAGCTTGTTTTTTTCCATTGGGAAACAGTTTTTGTCTTAATGAATTCTGTCTCTAGAGTGATGTCACAAGCAACACATAGTTTTGTTTCTGGATGCAGTGTTTTAATAAAATCAGTGAATAACTGATTGTTTCGATAGGGTGTTTCTATAAAAATTTGTGATTGTCCTGATTTTAAAGCCTTTGTTTCGAATTGTTTGATGGCCTTTCTTCGTTGTGGCTTTTCGATAGGAAGGTAGCCGTTAAATGCAAAATTTTGCCCATTCATTCCAGCGGCCATCATTGCTAAAATTATTGATGAAGGACCTATCATGGGTTTTACAGTAATGCCATTCTTGTGTGCTAGACGAACAATTGCCGCTCCGGGATCAGCTATTCCAGGGCATCCTGCATCTGAAAATAAGCCCATTGAAATACCATTTTTACAGGGTTCTAAATATTCCTCAATTTCTATTTGGGAGGTGAATTTATTGAGTGGGTAAAGCTGAAGGTTTTCTTGATTTTTGGTTGGGGCAATTCTTTTTATAAAGCGACGTGCTTCTTTCTCATTTTCAATGATAAAATGATTATTTTCTTCAATGATCTTACGGATGTAAAACGGTAAAACTTCTAGTGGTGAGTTGACCCCTAATGGGGTTGGAATCAAATAAATTACACCTTTATTTAAGGAGTTCTCCATGATTGAATTTTTTCAATAGTTGATTGCAGGCCTTGTCGATAAGATGAAATACGTTCTCAAAGTCAGACTGCTCCCCATAATAGGGATCAGGGACTTCTTCGTTTTGGATCAATAAAGCCACTTTTGATTTGTCTTTACTCGTTCTAGCCTTGGATAATAGGTCTTTATAGTTGTTTTGGTCCATTGCAAAAATATGCGAATAGGTATCAAAATCACTTACTTTAAATTGAGTCGCTTGCTGGCCGCTGATGTCTATACCTTTTGATGCTGCCACGTTTATGCTTCTGTGGTCTGGAGACTTTCCTATATGGTAAGCCGAAGTCCCAGCAGAGGCTACTTCAATTTCAGTATTTTTTAATTTGTATTTTAAGATTCCCTCCGCTAGCGGAGAGCGACAAATGTTTCCAAGGCATACCATAAGCACTTTTGTCATGCTTACAGTTTTTAGACAGTTAATTTTTGGCTCAAATCATCCACGTATTTCTTGAATTGCTTGTCTGTAAATGATAAATTATCAACAGTTTTACAGGCATGCAGTACGGTTGCATGATCTCTTTTACCAATTTGAGTGCCGATACTAGCCAAAGAGGCTTTGGTGTATTTCTTTGCAAAATACATTGCTAGTTGTCTGGCCTGAACAATATGTCTTCTTCGCGTTTTTGACTGAAGTGTAGCCACGTCCATTTGAAAATAATCAGAAACTACTTTCTGGATATAATCAATGGAGACCTCACGTTTGGTATTTTTAACAAATTTCTTGACGATTTCTTGCGCCAACTCAATGGTTATTTCTGCTTTGTTAAATGAAGATTGAGCGATTAAGGAGATGATGGCTCCTTCCAGTTCTCGTACGTTTGATTTAATGTTTTTGGCAACATATTCTACAATGTTGTCTTTTATGGTAACACCATCACGATAGAGTTTGTTTTTTAAAATTGAAATACGTGTTTCCAAATCAGGAAGCTGAAGTTCAGCAGATAATCCCCATTTAAATCTGGAAAGTAAACGTTGTTCAATGTCATGCATGTCCACGGGTGCTTTGTCGGAAGTTAGAATGACTTGTTTTCCGTTTTGATGCAAATGGTTGAAAACGTGGAAAAAGACATCTTGAGTTCCTGATTTACCAGAAAGGAATTGGACATCATCAATAATAAGGACATCCAAGAGTTGGTAGAAGTGAATAAAGTCGTTACGTGTGTTTTTCTTGACGGACTCAATAAACTGTTGCGTAAATTTTTCAGAAGAAATATAAAGAACAGTTTTCTCTGGATATTTTTCTTTAATGTCAACACCAATAGCGTGAGCAAGGTGGGTTTTTCCAAGGCCTACACCACCAAAAATTAATAGGGGGTTAAAGGAGGTACCTCCGGGTTTTGAAGAGACAGCAAGAGCAGCAGATCGTGCTAATCTGTTAGAATCCCCTTCTAAGAAATTATCAAAATTATAACTGGTATTGAGTTGTGATTCGATTTGAAGGTTCTTAATACCAGGAATCACAAAAGGGTTTTTTAATTCTGTGTTGTACGAATTAAGTGGTGCATCAACTTGCTGAGGCATAACGCTAGCTCTGTTGTTACTTGGTATGCTTTCCGTAAACGGCAATTTATTACCGTAGGCATTTTCCATTTTAATAATATAAACCAAGCGGGCATCCTCACCGAGTTCTCGAGTAAGGGCTGTTTTTAGTAATTTTACATAGTGTTCTTCAAGCCATTCATAAAAGAACTTCGTGGGAACTTGAATACTTAAAACATTATCATTTAATTCTACTGGAACTATCGGTAAAAACCAGGTTTTAAAAGCTTGTGATTGTATATTGTCTTGTACAAATTTTAGGCAGTTTTCCCATAATAAATCTGCAGAATTAGTCATTTTATTACTTAACTTTTATGTTTTTGTTTAATTAGTTTGTGTTGGCTTGAGGCGAATCAAAACTTGTACAAATATTGATTAATATTTTAAAAAAAAAAATTGATTCTTACTTGAATTTTGTTTTTTTTTTTTTCATATTATGGGTATTGAGAATCCGTTAAGATAAATGCTTTCGTATAAATTTAACACTATTTATAAACTTAATACAACATAAAACGGTGGAATTTGAGAATAAACCAATAAAGGTGCGATATTGTGAAACAGATCAAATGGGTTTTGTTCACCACAGCAATTATGTTAAATACTTTGAGCTTGCACGAATTGAGTGGTTGGAGGCTATGGGAGTTTCCTATGCTAAAATGGAACAAGATGGTATTTTAATGCCTGTAGTTAATGTTCAATTAAAATTTAAAAAACCTCTTTTCTTCGGTGACTCCTTTACTGTACACATTATTCTTGATAACAAACCCAAAGCAACATTGGATTTTAGTTATATCATAACCAATCAAAAAAATGAAAAAGTTTGTTTGGGAAGTACACAGTTAGCGTTTTTAGATGCTCATAAAAAGAGAGCAGTAAGATGTCCGAAAATTCTTGTGGATGTTTTTAATCTTTGGGATAATAAGTAGAAAATTGATCTCCCCCAATATTTATGGAAGTTTTAGGCAAGCTATTTATCATTGGTGCTTTAATTCCATTTCCGATTTTGTTTATTCCCCTTATTACCCGAGCCTCATCCCATAGCCCTTCATTCAAAAAGGATTGTAGTGTTTTTTGCCCTCCTTCAATGATTATAGATTGAATTTGAAGTTCCGTTAGTTTTTCAATAATTATTTTAAGATTAATTGTGGAACATTGAATCGTTTTTTTAAGTGGATGGTCAAATACTCTTGTTTTTTTACTAAAAATAATGGTAGGATGTTTGTCGGTGATAACACCAGCGGCTCCAGGTAATCTGCCGTTGGGGTCAATAATAAAACGCTTGGGATGATTTCCTGCCCAACTTCTCGTTGTCAAAGCCGGATTGTCGTCAATTACAGTCTGTACTCCAATTAATATGGCTTCTTCTTCACTTCTCCATTGATGAACTAATTGCCTGGAAGCAGCATTACTTATCCAGTGAACTTTTCCTTTTTCAGCATTGGTTGGTGCAATAAATCCGTCCAAGGATTCTGCCCACTTCAGAATGATGTAGGGACGTTGTTTTTGATGAAAACAAATAAAACGTTTATTGAGTGCTAAAGCTTCCTTTTCTAAGATGTTTAAAACGACTTCACATCCCGCATCTTGAAGTTTTTTAATTCCTTTTCCAGCTACCTTAACATGCGGGTCGCTCATAGCAATTACGATTTTTGGAATTTTATGGGCTAAAATAGCATTTACACAGGGGGGTGTCTTTCCAAAATGTGAACAGGGCTCCAAGCTAACGTAAAGCGTACTTTGTTTTAATAGTTTTTTGTTTTTGACCTGCCGTAAAGCATTAATTTCAGCGTGTGGTAAGCCTGCTCCATGATGCCAACCTTCCCCGATAATAGCATTATCATAAACAATTACTGCACCCACCATTGGATTGGGATAGGTGAAACCTAATCCTTTCCGAGCCAATGTAAAGCAACGATCCATATAAACCTGGTCGGGGTTGAAATCCATTTAAAAAGACATTTATATTAAAGGTATATTGTTTATCCCATATAGTGTCGGTAAATTTAACCCAAATAAAAAAAACGTGAAAATAAGAGTTGTAGCACCTGAGGATAATAAAAGTTTAGCGAAAGTTCTTCGGGAAGTATTAATTGAAATGGATGTTCCTAAAATAGGTACTGCCTACGCGGATAAAGAGCTAGATCAAATGTTTGAATCGTATTCGGGAGACTCCTCTATATATTATGTCATAGAATCTAATGGATCCCTTTTAGGAGGAGCAGGAATTGCACCACTTAAAAATGGTGATCAAGACATTTGCGAATTACAAAAAATGTACTTTGCTCCTGAAGCTCGTGGGGGAGGAAATGGGTATAAAATGATCCAAAAATGCTTAGAATTTGCTCGTCAAAAAGGTTTTAATGCTTGTTATATTGAGACGATGCCCAATATGTTAGCTGCTCAAAAGCTCTATAAAAAAATGGGTTTTCATTATATAGATAAACCCATGGGGAACACGGGGCATTGTTCATGTCCAATATGGATGTTAAAAACCTTATAAATGACCCTTATAGCCTATCGAGATGTTTTTCGTGACCGTTTAGCTTCCCAATTTACTGTAGGTGAAATTGATTTTTATTTTAAACAAATAATTTTTTCTTTTTTTGGTTGGGAGGCAACCTCAATAGGTCTGACTCCTCACAAAAGTATTTCTTCCGAAGAATCATTTAAATTAGAAAATGCGATTAGCGCACTAATAAAGCAAGAACCTTTGCAGTATATTACGGGAATTGCTCCTTTTATGCAACATTCTTTTTTGGTTAATAATGCCGTTTTGATTCCACGACCAGAAACCGAAGAGCTTGTTTCTTGGATATTGGACGATTATACAGACTTAACAAATTCTACAACAGTCTTGGATATTGGAACAGGGAGCGGTTGTATTGCCATTAGCTTGTCATTGTCATCCTCCTTTTTTAAAGTATCTGCTATAGATGTTTCAAAACAAGCCTTAGTGGTTGCTAAAAAGAACAACGACCAACTCAACGCAGCAGTTACTTTTTATGAGACTAATATTTTAAATCAGAACGAGTGGGGGGCATCCCAAATGGATATTATTGTTTCCAATCCACCTTATATTCCTCCTGAGGAGTGTGCTGACATGAAAGTGAATGTTTTGGATTTTGAACCCAAATTAGCTTTATTTGTCCCTCAAGATCATCCATTAATATTTTATGAAGCAATTGTAGATTTTGCACTGAAAAATTTAAAAACTGGTGGACACCTTTATTTTGAGATTAATCCCAATTATAAAGAAAAACTGCTTAAACTTTTCGAAGAAAAAGAGCAGTTTTTAGTCAAAACAAGAAAAGATATTTTTGGAAAAACAAGAATGATCCGTGCTATAAAAAAATGATCATGGTATCCATAGAAAAAAAAATACAAGAACTTCGCGAGGCACTTCACCTTCACAATTATCAATACTATATTTTGGATCGCCCAGAAATTAGTGATTATGATTTTGATCAAAAACTCAAGACCCTACAAGAATTAGAAAAACAATATCCTGAGTTTTCTGATGCCAATTCACCCACCAAAAGAGTGGGGGGTAATGTGACTAAAAATTTTGAAACAGTTATACATAATAACCCAATGTATTCACTGGATAATACGTATTCTAAGGAAGAACTTTTACAATGGGAGCAAAGAATTTTAAGACGTCTAGGGGAGGTTGAATTGCAGTATACTTGTGAGCTTAAATATGATGGGGCTTCCATTAGTTTGACCTATGAAAATGGACAATTAGTTCGAGGTGTTACTCGTGGGGATGGTACACAAGGAGATAATGTAACAGCGAACATCAAAACCATCCCAACGATTCCACTTCAATTGCGAGGAGATTTTCCTGCTTTTTTTGAAATTCGTGGCGAGATTATCCTACCGTGGGAAGGCTTTAATCAACTGAATCAAGAACGGATAGCCAATGGAGAGCCACCCTATATGAATCCTAGGAATACTGCTTCAGGGACATTAAAATTACAAGACAGTTCACTTGTTTCAAAACGTCCTTTAGCTTGTTTTTTATTTGCCTTGGCTGGGGATAATATCGATGTTAAATCACACCATGAAGCTTTACAAAAAGCTAATGAGTGGGGGTTTAAAGTCCCAGATACTTCAAAGCTTGCCCACTCCATTACAGAAGTGTTTGATTATATTACTTATTGGGATACTCACCGAGCTGATTTACCTTATGAAATTGATGGGGTGGTTATCAAAGTAAATAATCTGGTTCAACAAAAAGAATTAGGATTTACCTCGAAAGCGCCTCGATGGGCAATTGCCTATAAATTTCAAGCAGAGCAGGTCAAAACAAAACTTTTGAAGGTTCAATACCAAGTGGGTAGAACTGGAGCAATAACTCCTGTTGCTCATTTGGAACCTATTGTGATCTCAGGGTCAACGGTTAAAAGAGCTTCTTTACACAATGCTGATCAAATTGAAAAATTAGATTTGAGAATTAACGACACAGTATTTGTTGAAAAAGGTGGAGAGATTATTCCTAAAATCATTGGGGTCGATACCTCCAACAGAGGTGAGGAAGTCGAAAAGGTACACTTCATTGAAAATTGCCCTGAATGTGGTTCTTTTTTAGAGCGTGAAGATGGTGAAGCACAACATTATTGTCTCAATTCAAAAGGTTGCCCAACACAAATTATTGGCCGAATTCAGCACTTTATTTCTCGAAAGGCCATGGATATTGAAGGACTAGGAGGGGAAACGATTGTGTTACTCTATAATGAGGGGTTAGTAAAAAGTGTTGCAGATCTATATACCTTAAAAGCAGAAGACCTACTTCCGCTTGAACGAATGGCAGAAAAATCTGTCGCCAATCTGTTAGATGGAGTCGAAGCATCTAAACAAAAACCTTTTAATAAAATACTTTTTGGTCTTGGAATTCGTTTTGTAGGGGAGACGGTAGCTAAACGGTTGGTAAAAAAGTTTCCTTCTATTGATGAATTATCTAATGCTACTTTTGAAGAGTTGATTGCTACAGATGAAATAGGCGAAAGAATTGCAAACAGTATTGTCAATTATTTTGAGTCTGCAGATTCTAAATTATTGCTTGAAAGGCTTTCCAATTACGGATTACAACTTCTGAGCAAAGAAACTAGCGATAATTCAAATCAGCTTTTTACGGACAAACGCTTTGTAGTTTCTGGCGTTTTTAAACAGTATTCAAGAGAAGGACTCAAAGAAAAAATAGAATCATTAGGGGGGCAAGTTGCATCTTCTATTTCTACGAAAACCAACTTTTTGGTTGCTGGTGAGGGGATAGGACCTTCGAAAAAAGCTAAGGCATTAAAACTTGCGATTCCCATTATTGATGAGGAAGCTTTTAACCAAATGCTAATTTCGAAGCAATAATTTTGTTATAAATATAACATTTTATTTAAAAATTACACAAGAAAACTAATTTTTTACAAGACAACCTTGTATATATATAATTTTGTAAGCGAATGATAATTGAAAAGATTAATTATTTCATTCTTAAGGTTAGGTTAAGAAGAAATATCAACTTCAAAAAAAAGCATACATATCGTCCGAAAACTAAAGTAGATACCATAGGAATTATTTTAGATGATAAATTGCAAATTGATGATAAGATTTTTGAGCTTTTTATTTCGGAGTTAGAAGTAACTCATGCGAATTTGAAATTTTTAATTTTTGAAGATTTCTCTAACGATCAAAAACAAAAGCCTGAAAGTAAATTTGATAAACTTTATGTTAGCAAAAAAGACATTTCTCATTTTGGAAATTTAAATGAAAAATTTAAACCGTTTTTAACTGTTCATTATGATCTGATGATAAATTATTTTGATGAACCCAATACTTATTTAGAATACATCTCTTCAAAATACCGAAGGTGCTTAAGTTTAGGTTTTTCAGGAGCTGATAAAAACTTAAACGATTTAATCTTTGATTTTGATGCTAAGGATACAGCTTCCTTTATATCGGAATCAAAAAAATACTTAATATCAATCTTTAAAAAATGACCCCATGAATTTAGCAGGTTTAGGTGTTGCAATGATTACTCCATTTGATAGTACAGGGGAAGTTGATTATGATGCGCTTCCCAAAATAGTTAATCATATCGTTAATGGTGGTGCAGACTACCTTGTTTTAATGGGAACTACAGCTGAAACTCCTACTCTTCTTCCAGAGGAGAAAAAACAATTAATTCAAGAAATTGTAAAAATCAATCAGCGTCGAATTCCTATGGTATTGGGTATAGGTGGTAATGACACCAATGGTGTTGTTCGACAAATCTCCTCAACAGACCTCAGCCCGTTTGAAGCAATACTTTCTGTCTCTCCTTATTACAATAAGCCCAGTCAAGATGGAATTTACCATCATTATAAGCATATCAGTATAGCAAGCCCCAAACCTATTATTGTGTATAATGTACCAGGACGAACAGGCAGTCATATTGGAGTAAAAACTTTTATACGAATAGCTGAGAACTGTACCAATGTGATTGGTATAAAAGAAGCTAGTGGAAATTTTTCACACTTTCAACAACTTATTAATGAAAGTCCCAATCATATTCAAATAATTTCAGGGGATGATGTGCTAACCTTACCCATGATGTTGGCTGGCGCCGTTGGAAGTATTTCCGTTTTAGGCAATGCAATACCGCGTAAAGTAGCCCAAATAATAAGCTTAGCTCAGCAACAAAAAGGAAAGGAAGCGAATACTTTACATAATCACCTCTTTGAAATGATGCATCTGATTTTTGAAGAAGGAAGCCCCACAGGAATCAAAGCATTGATGGAATTTTTATCCTTATGTTCCCGTACTGTTCGTTTACCCTTAATGAGTGCATCTCCAGCTTTGCGTTCTAAAATTGAACAAAACCTTCACGAAATGGTTATTTGATCATTTCTATATTTTATAGTTTTAACATCTCCTTTAGATTATAATTATCTTTTGTGATTGATATTTACTATTTTTGCAGAATGAATTTTTTAAAACATAAGGTTTTAGGTGGGTTATTCGTATTGGTTTTGCTCAGTTCTTGCAGTGAATATCAAAAATTATTGACCAGTGACGATGTATCAAAAAAGTACAAAGCTGCTGAAACCTATTACAATCAAGGCGAGTTTAAGAAAGCAAGTCGGCTTTTTGAACAAATCATACCCAAATACCGGGGTAAGCCACAGGCAGAACGTCTTGTTTTTTTCTTTGCCGATTCCTATTTTCAGACGAAAAGCTACTATCTGTCTGCACTTCAATATGAAAATTTTATAAAATCATATCCGAAAAGTGAACGAGTACAAGAAGCTTATTTTAAGGCTGCTAAATCCTATTATTTAGTATCGCCTAAATTTAGTTTGGACCAAGAGGACACCTATACCGCTATTGAAAAGCTTCAACAATTCATCAATACCTTTCCATCTTCCGATTATTCCAATGAAGCAAATCAATTGATTTCGGAATTACAGACGAAGCTAGAACGAAAGGACTTTGAAACCTCCAAGCAATATTTTACTATCAGAGATTATAAAGCAGCCATCAAAGCGTGTAATAATTTTATTGCTAGCTACCCAGGAACAAAATTCCGTGAAGAGGCTTTATTTGTAAAATTTGAATCCTCGTACACCATCGCTGTAAATAGTATTGATGCTCTGAAATTAGAAAGACTAAAAGAATTAAGTCAACAATACGATGTTATTGTTCGTTACTACCCAGAAAGTATTTTTTTAGAGCAGTTGGACAAAATGATAGATTTTGCCAATAAAGAAATTGATAATATTGAAAACACCAAACCACTAACTTAATAAATGCCATGACAAAATACAGAGACTCAAAAGCTTCTATCAGTTCAAAAACGTACAACCGTGATAAGGTAGAAGAAGAAACAAGCAATATTTATGAGGCACTATCCATAATTGCAAAACGTTCTGTTCAAATCAACTTGGACATTAAAAAAGAGTTGCATGAAAAATTGGATGAATTTGCCACGCACAACGATAGTTTAGAGGAGATATTTGAAAATAAAGAACAAATTGAAGTTTCAAGATTTTATGAGCGTCTGCCTAAACCTCATGCATTGGCAGTAGAAGAATGGCTCAATAGTAAGATTTACCACCGTAACACGGACGAACCAAATTTATAATCGATGTATGCATTAAGCGGAAAAAAAATCCTGTTAGGTATTTCGGGAGGCATTGCCGCTTATAAGACACCCCTATTGGTTCGAAACTTAGTCCAATATGGGGCTGAAGTTAAGGTCATTATGACCCCTGCTGCAAAAGATTTTGTGACCCCACTAACTTTAGCGACTGTATCTAACAATCCTGTACTTTCTAGTTTTATTGCAGAAGATGCTGATAATCCAAAGTGGAACGATCATGTGGCATTAGGAGAATGGGCAGACCTTATGTTGATTGCCCCAGCAACCTCAAATACCCTTTCTGCTTTAGCACATGCGAAATGCAATAACCTCTTATTAGCTACTTATTTATCGGCACGGTGTCCAGTTTTTATTGCTCCTGCGATGGATCTTGATATGTATGCACACCCTGCCAACCAAAAAAATATTGAACAATTAAAACAGTTTGGAAATCACCTACTTCCAGTAGGAGAAGGATTTTTAGCCAGTGGGCTTGAAGGAAAGGGACGTATGTTAGAACCCCACGAAATCACCCAACACATCATTGATTATTTCAACCCAAAAATGCCTCTTTCAGGAAAAACAGTACTTATTACCGCTGGACCTACTTATGAGGCCATTGATCCTGTTCGATTTATTGGTAATCATGCTTCTGGAAAAATGGGCTTTGAATTGGCAAAGCACAATGCACATCTTGGTGCTAAAGTGATTTTAATTACCGGACCGACTGCATTGAAAATCAATCACCCTCAGATTAAATGTATACCCATTGTTGACGCTGATGAAATGCTGGCAGCAGTAAAAAAGCAGTATTCAAAAGTTGATATCGCAATAGCTGCAGCAGCTGTAGCTGATTTTAAACCCTTAAATAAAAGTGATCAAAAGATAAAAAAAGAGACCCATCATGCTTCCTTAGCACTTCAACCTACGGTAGATATCTTAGCGTTTATGGGAAAGGAAAAGAAGCATCAATTTTTGGTTGGATTTGCTTTAGAAACCAATAACGAAATGGACAATGCCCTAAAAAAACTCCAACGGAAAAATCTTGATGCCATTGTGTTAAATTCTTTAAAGGATAAAGGGGCAGGTTTTGCTGGAGACCAAAATAAAATTACTTTTATACATGCTGACCGTGCTGCTGTAACATTTGATTTAAAATTAAAAAGTGCAGTAGCAAAAGATATAATGGATCAAATCTTAGCTGTATATGCGTAATTTCATCACCCCTTATTTAGTTTCTCTATTCACTTTTTTCACCATATCTGCTCAAGAAATTGATTGCCAAGTAATCATAAATGCAGATTTAGTCAATCAAACCAATCAACAAATTTTCAAGACCCTAGAGCAAAGTTTACGGGAGTTTTTAAATAACCAATCTTGGACCAATAAAGAAGTACTTACGCAAGAAAAAGTTCGGTGCAGCTTTGTGTTTAATTTTACTTCTTATACGAATGATCAATTTGAGGGTACTTTACAAATTCAATCACAACGTCCAGTTTTTGATTCAAACTACGATACCCCAATTTTGAATTTCTTGGACAAAGATATTGTGTTTACATATCAAGAATTTCAGCCGTTGTTTTATAATGACGCCACTTTTGAGTCCAATTTAACCTCTTTGATTAGTTTTTATGTCTATGTCATTTTAGGATTAGATGCCGATAGTTTTCAACCTAATGGTGGGTCGCCTTATTATGAACAAGCACGAAGAATTACGAATCTTGCTCAAATAAGTAAGCGTCAAGGTTGGAATCAAAACGATGGAAACAGAAATCGCTATTGGATCATTGACACCCTACTTTCCAACACTTATCGGGAGTTTCGTCAGACGATGTATGATTACCATAGGAACGGCTTGGATCAAATGGTTAAAGATCCGTTATTAGGGAAAAAAGAAATTATTAAGTCCGTAAATCTGTTGAATGACTTGTATATAAGACGCCCTAATGCGTTATTATTACAAATGTTTTTTGATTCAAAAGCAGTGGAAATTGTCGATATTTTTTCAGGAGGACCTGAGATTCCCACTGCAGCATTTGTTACAAATCTTAAAAAGATAGCACCCTTTTTTGGTCCGAATTGGAAACAAATAAAAAATTAATTACCTTCAAAATTGACCAACAGCCGTTACTTTTGAAAAACAGTTAAACGTATTATTTTGCTGAAGCATTTAAAAATTAACAATTTCGCTTTAATCGATGAGCTTGATGTCAGCTTTTCTGATGGCATGACTACCATTACAGGTGAGACAGGTGCAGGAAAATCCATTCTATTGGGAGGGCTTTTTTTGGTTTTGGGAAAGCGTGCTGACTTAAGCACGATTATGGACACCTCCAAGAAATGTATAGTAGAGGCCGTCTTTGAAATCACCAACTATGATCTAAAGGGCTTTTTTAAAAAAGAAAACTTGGATTATGAAGCGGAAACAATCATTCGAAGAGAAATCAATCCTTCTGGAAAATCTAGAGCCTTTATTAATGACACTCCTGTGACATTAAAAGTTTTGGAACAATTAAGTGAAGTCCTAATTGATGTCCATTCACAACACGAAACACAGTCGCTTCTTTTACCAGAAAATCAGTTTTTAGTTTTGGATGCAATTGCTGAAAACAATGATAATATCTCCCAATACCAAATTCAATTAAAGGTGTTTTTA
>CBFIJI010000054.1:0-13606 GCA_965662885.1 Flavobacteriaceae bacterium
GCTGAGCGCGAAAGATATAATAAATACATTTTTTCTAGCTCAAGAAGATTGTGTCAGGCTGAATGAGAAAGATATAATAAATACACTTTTTCTAGCTCTAGGGGATTGTGTCAGGCTGAGCGCAGTCGAAGCCTAGAACAATCCCGTCTGCGTATTGCTTTTGGTTTTCCCCAAATGCTTATAAGCCAATTCCGTCACTTCTCTCCCTCTAGGAGTCCGCATGATAAAGCCTTGTTGAATTAAAAAGGGTTCATAAACCTCTTCAATGGTTTCGGCACTCTCTGAAACGGCTGTTGCTAATGTGGTGATTCCAACGGGGCCACCTTTAAATTTATCAATCAGGGTAGTGAGAATTTTATTATCCATTTCATCCAAACCGTGGGCATCTACATGTAAAGCCTTTAGGGCATATCGTGAAATTTCAATATCAATCTTACCATCGCCTTTAATCTGGGCAAAATCACGAACACGACGCAAGAGTGCATTTGAAATTCGTGGAGTTCCTCGGCTACGCCCTGCAATTTCAATGGCTGCTTCTTGGCTAATGGGCACTTTTAAAATGGCTGCACTTCGCTCAACAATCGTGGAAAGCAATTCTGTTTTATAATATTGTAGTCGACTGTTGATCCCAAACCGAGCTCGCATAGGCGCTGTGAGTAATCCAGATCGAGTCGTCGCACCGATTAAAGTAAAGGGATTTAAATTGATTTGAACTGTTCGTGCATTGGGTCCTGTTTCAATCATGATGTCTATCTTAAAGTCCTCCATGGCTGAATAAAGGTATTCTTCCACAATAGGACTTAGCCGATGTATTTCATCAATAAACAAGACATCTCTGGGTTGAAGGTTGGTAAGAAGTCCCGCTAGATCGCCTGGTTTATCAAGAACTGGCCCAGAAGTGAGTTTTAAAGAGACGCCCAACTCATTGGCTAAAATGTGGGCTAAGGTTGTTTTTCCTAAACCTGGAGGCCCATGAAAAAGGGAATGATCTAAAGCGTCTTCACGGAGGTTGGCTGCTTCCACAAAAATACGCAAGTTCTCCAGCACCTGATCTTGACCAGCAAAATCATCAAAGGAAAGCGGGCGCAATGCCTTGTCTATCTCTTGTTCGGCAGTGCTTAAATGTTCTCCGGTAGGGTCTAAATTTTCATTCATCTAAACAAATATAGATGAAATCTTACTTTTGGGTCAACATTATCGATTCAAACCTTTAGTGAGTTGGCGAAGCTTTCCAATATTAAGCAATCGAATCTGTTTTCCTTGCAGTTCGATCCATTTCTCATTTTGAAATAAAGAAAGTGTTCGGATAAACGATTCTGTTGCCACACCAATAATATTGGCCATGTCTTCTCTACGTAATCTAACATCGATAAATCCCCTAACATCCACCTCAAAATATTCGGGTAAACTGAGTAATAATTTTGCAGCACGTTGCTGTAAGGACTTTTGCCCTAAATCGAGGATTTTATCGTCGGTTTTTTTAATATAATTACATAAGAGTTCTAATAAGTAAATAGCTAGTTTGGGTTTACTCTCTACCACACTCAAAAATCGCTGTTTACTTATAAAACATGCATTTATAGGCACAATTGCCACGGCTTTTAAATTGGTTTTTTCACCGTTTAGGACACTTCGAATACCTAATAAAGTTCCTTTAGAAAGCAATTCAATGATTTGATCTCTGCCATTACTCCCCATTTTAGAAACTTTACAGGTTCCTTTTCTTATACAATACAAGCCATTAAGCTTTTCTTCCTCTGAAAAAAGAACATCATTTGTGTTAAAATTCACTTTTTTTAATTCAATATTTAATCTTAAAGCAGAAAAATCACTATTTGAATTTTGGAATGGACACTGTGGACAGAAGATCATGGCTTAATAGATTTGGCTATATAAAGATACAAAAATGACTTTTATCATGCTATTTTTAATAAAAGTGGAGGACTTTTGTAAAAAGATTGAATTGAAAAAACAGGCTTGTTGCCATTGTGGTCTTTCCTTTATTCATCAACCTATAAGGCTTAATTCAAAGTGCTTTTGCTGTGTCGGCTGTAGGACTGTTTACCAACTTTTAGAAGGATTAAATCTTGATGCTTACTATTCCATCAACCAGCATCCAGGAAACAAACCCCCACAACAAAAACAGCATTTTGCCTATTTGGATGATGAAGTATATCTTTCTAAACTCATTACTTTTCAAAAGGGTTCCACAGTACATGTTACACTTAATCTCCCTGCCATTCATTGTAGTGCCTGCATTTGGATTCTTGAACAACTTGACAAATTGATTTTAGGGGTTGTTGATTCCTCTGTTAATTTTTCAAAAAAAGAGATTTATTTAGTGTTTAATTCTAAACAGGTTTCCCTTAGTAGTATCGCAGAAAAACTCAGCAGTATTGGATATCCCCCAAATATCCATTTAGAATCAAGTGCTACACAACCGAACAAGATCAACCGAAGACTCTGGACACAAATTGGTGTTTCAGGCTTTGCCTTTGGTAACAGTATGTTTCTATCATTACCCCATTATTTTGAACATAACGAGCTCTGGCTGAATCGGCTGCATCCTTTCTTTAGTCTTCTACTGTTCTTAATGAGTATTCCTGTAGTATTTTATGCTGCTCAGGATTATTATGTCGCTGCTTGGAGTAGTTTAAAAACAAAAGTCCTGTCTTTAGATGTTCCCATCTCATTGG
Source organism: Flavobacteriaceae bacterium (assembly GCA_965662885.1). GTDB lineage: Bacteria > Bacteroidota > Bacteroidia > Flavobacteriales > Flavobacteriaceae > CBFIJI01. The sequence continues at coordinate 2,697 of CBFIJI010000054.1, forward strand.
GGGTTACGGTACTTTTTTTGAGTAGTTGCCATGCGGTATTCCTAACTGATCAGCTCGGATATTTTGATAGCTTGGCTGGTCTTGTATTTTTCTTGCTCCTTGGAAAGTTTATTCAAGACCGAACCTATAAAGCCTTTTCTTTTGAACGTGATTATCAATCATTTTTTCCAATTGGGGTGACCCGAATTGATTCAGACAAAAATGAAAAAGTTATCCTTTTAGAAGATGTAAGAAAAGAGGACAAATTGATCCTAAAAACTTCGGAACTTATTCCAGTGGATGGTCTTTTATTGAGTAAACACACTTTTATCGATTATAGTTTTGTGACTGGTGAATCCACTCCAGTTCGAGTTGTTAAAGGAGAAGCCGTTTATGCAGGAGGACGGATTGAAAAGCATTCTTGCCTTATCATAGCCTCCCATACAATGTTACAATCCAAACTAATCCAACTTTGGAATCAAGAGGCTTTTAGAAAAAAAGAAGAACCCAATTTCCAAGTACTTACAAGAAAGGTAAGCCGTTATTTCACTCCTATAATCTTATTCATTGCACTCCTGTCCGCCATATTTTGGTGGACTATTGACCCATCACGAGTACCTTTTATCATCGCAGCAGTATTAATTGTTGCTTGCCCCTGTGCCCTTGCGCTCTCAACTCCATTTGTTATGGGGAATATGATCCGTTATTTTGGAAGACTTGGCTTGTATTTAAAAAACACCCATGTTATCGAACAAATCGACCAAATCAATCATATTGTTTTGGATAAAACGGGAACCCTTACCCAAAGTAGTTCAAAAGAGATTTCTTTTAAGGGTCGGCCTTTAAGTAAAGAAGAAAAAAACATCTTAGGGGCTGTTTTTTACACCTCAAATCACCCATTAAGCAAATCACTTTTTAAATTTTTAGCAGTTAAAATTAGTGCTCCCAATTTAGAATACACCCATCACCTTGGTTTTGGCATCACTGCAAACGTTTCTGAAAAAATAGTTAAAGTGGGTGCTGCCCAATTGATGGATTCAATACCTGATTCTCCCACTACCAATCATTCTGTTGTTCATGTGCAAATAGACCAAGAATACCGCGGTTACTTTACCATTCCACAATTGCTTCGCCCAGGAATACACTCTTTTTTGACTTCGATAATAAATTATCCAATCACCCTCCTTTCAGGGGATAACTCCTCCGATCATTCTCGATTAGGTGGCCTTATGCCCAAGCACACCAACTTCCATTTTAACCAAAACCCTTTTCAAAAAATCAACTATATCCAAAAACTCCAAACCGAAAAAAAACAAGTGATGATGATTGGGGATGGACTCAATGATGCTGGAGCCCTTAAACAGGCTGATCTTGGGTTGGCAGTAGCCAATCAAGCACATGCGTTTACACCGGCTTGTGATGCTATCCTCAGAGCAGATAAATTGCGTTATTTACATCACTTTATCTGGGCATCAAAAAAAAGTGTCTCTTTAATAAAATGGAGTTTTATAATCTCCTTTTTTTATAATTGTATTGGGGTTGGTATTGCAGTAGCTGGCTTACTCAACCCTCTTATTGCCGCCATTTTAATGCCATTAAGTTCTATTAGCGTCGTGGTTTTTGCTTATTGTTCAACGGCATTGATCAACCGTAAACTTGAAAAAAAAATGGTGAGTTGACATTTATCATACTTTGAACTAACTACCATCAATAACTTTGTTTTCTGTTTAAGCGTGTACAACAATTATGGAGGTATTATTTCTTCTTTTATCAATCAGTTTTTTAATTGCCCTCTTTTTTTTAATTGCTTTTTTATTTACCATCAAAAACGGCGCTTATGATGATTTAGACGGACCCTCCGTCCGTATTCTTCAAGATGACACGATAGACAATTCAAAAGTGACATAACCTTAATAGATGCCCCCTTCTTTATGGAAAAACAACTCTTTTATTACGATAACCTAACTGTAAAACGATTTTTATATGCCACCTTAATATGGGGAATTGTAGGGATGCTGGTTGGTTTACTTCTTTCATTCTTATTTTTATTTCCAAATTTGACAGAAGGTATTTCGTGGCTTAGTTTTGGTCGATTAAGACCTCTTCATACAAATGCAGTGATTTTTGCTTTTGTTGGGAATGCGCTTTTTGCGGGGGTTTATTATTCACTTCAACGTTTATTAAAAGCACGATTATACAGTAATTTTCTCAGTAATTTCAACTTTTGGGGATGGCAACTAATTATTGTTTCGGCAGCCATTACACTCCCTTTGGGAATCACTTCCTCTAAAGAGTACGCTGAATTGGAATGGCCCATTGACATTGCTATTGCATTGGTTTGGGTAGCCTTTGGTGTCAATATGATTGGGACGATTCTTAAACGACGCCAACGCCATTTATACGTAGCCATTTGGTTTTATATCGCCACTTTTGTTACTGTTGCTGTTTTGCATATTTTCAACAGTCTTGCTCTTCCAGTAGGCTGGTTAAAAAGCTATTCGGTCTATGCAGGTGTTCAAGATGCCTTGGTACAGTGGTGGTATGGACATAATGCTGTTGCCTTCTTTTTAACCACTCCTTTTTTAGGCTTGATGTACTATTTTGTTCCCAAAGCCGCCAATCGTCCAATCTACTCCTATCGGCTCTCCATTGTTCACTTTTGGTCCTTGATTTTTATTTATATCTGGGCAGGACCCCACCACTTGCTCTATTCCACCCTACCCGATTGGGCTCAAAATCTAGGGGTTGCCTTTTCCATCATGTTAATTGCACCCTCATGGGGCGGGATGATCAATGGATTGCTTACCCTACGGGGCGTTTGGGATAAAGTACGTACCGACCCTGTTTTAAAATTTATGGTCGTAGCCATTACTGGTTACGGTATGGCCACCCTAGAAGGACCAATGCTCTCTCTAAAAAACATCAATGCCATAGCTCATTTTAGTGATTGGGTCATAGCCCATGTTCATGTAGGTGCGCTTGCTTGGAATGGATTTATGATTTTTGCAGTAGCCTATTGGTTAATTCCCAAATTGACCCGTAGCTCCTTATATTCCGTTGGACTTGCCAATGTCCATTTTTGGGTGGGCACCCTTGGTATCATCCTCTACACCATTCCAATGTATATTTCTGGATTCACCCAAGCTTCTATGTGGAAGGAATTTAATCCTGACGGTACTTTGGTGTATGGAAACTTTCTGGAGACCGTCACTCAAATTCTCCCCATGTACTGGATGCGTGCTATCGGGGGTACCTTATACATTATTGGTGCATTGGTTATGTTTTACAATATTTTTAAAACCATCCGTGCAGGAAATCCAATTACCGATGAAGCAGCAGAAGCCCCTGCATTAGAAAAAATTTCTAAAAGAAGACGTTTAGGAGAAAAGTACCATTCATGGTTGGAACGAAGACCCGTTCAATTAACCCTATTGGCAACGGTTACCATACTTATCGGGGGGGTCATTCAAATTGTCCCAACCCTTCTTGTTAAATCCAATATTCCAACCATTAGTTATGTCAACCCCTATACCCCTTTGGAATTGGAAGGGCGTGATATTTATATTCGTGAAGGATGTGTAAGTTGTCATTCTCAAATGATTCGCCCCTTCAGAAGTGAAGTAGAACGCTATGGCCCCCACTCTAAAGCTGGTGAATATGTTTATGAACATCCCTTTTTATGGGGAAGTAAACGCACAGGACCCGATTTACTTCGTGTAGGTCAAAAATATTCTGACAGCTGGCATCTCAATCATCTCTTTGATCCACAGTCTACTTCTCCTGGTTCGATCATGCCGAGCTATCCGTGGTTAATCACAGATAAACTTAATATCGATCAGCTCCGTCAAAAAATGGAGGTCATGGTGTCCTTAGGTGTTCCCTATTCCGAAAAAGAAATCGAGAATGCGATAGAACATCTCAAAAAACAAGCAATTGGTATTGAAAACCGTCTTCTTGAAGATCCTAGTTTTGCCGCTTCCTATCAAAGAGAATTTAATCAAATGGGTAGTCAGCCCGATTTTATTCCTCTCAGAGAGCGTGAAATAATTGCCATGATCGCGTATTTACAACGTTTAGGGACTGACATCTCACTTGCACCAAATTCTGAAAAATAAATTGTCATGTTAAAATTTGTCAAAGAACACCTTCAAACCATAGATAACATCCAGATTTACCCATTGATTTCATTAGTACTTTTTGTTGTTTTCTTTTTGGTCTTATTTGGATGGGTCTTTAGTATGAATAAAAAACACTTAAACAATCTAAAGCAACTCCCGCTTAGCTCACCGCATACCCCAGAAGAACTATGAAAACATTCCCTTCCCAACTCCGTGTTATTGTAATTATAACCATGCTCACTGTATTGGCAGAATATCTGATTGATGCAGGAGATCGTTTTGCCATTATCGCTTATCCTGAATTGAGCCTTTTCCTCCTTCTTATTTTTGTTGTTCTAGTGGGCTTTGAAGTCATTATTGGGGTCTTAAATAGTATTTATGAAAATATGCTGACCCCTGAACAGGCAAAAATTGCAGCAGAGAAAAAACAACTTGCAAAAGAAAATCATTGGTTCAGAAAACTACTGCGTTATTTAATAGGACATCAAAAACAACCCAATGAAAAATTATTGATTGAAGACCACAACTATGATGGTATATTGGAGTTGGATAATCCTTTACCACCTTGGTGGCTATACCTTTTTTATGTTACCATTATCTTTGCAGGGGTGTATTTGGTTCGCTATCACCTTTTGGATGGCCCTAGTCAAAATGAAGAATATGAAATAGCTGTTATAGAAGCAGAAAAAACCATTGCAGCCTACAAAGAGACAGCTGTTGACCTAGTGGATGCCTCTTCCGTTGTACTCCTTGAAGATCCTGAAAGTTTAAGTGCTGGAAAAACCATCTACACTACCCAATGTGCTGTCTGTCACCGCCCTGATGGCGGGGGGTCCATTGGTCCCAATTTAACCGATCCCTATTGGGTTTTAGGAGGTGATATTCAATCCATTTTTAGCACTGTTTCTGAAGGGGGAAGACCTGGAAAAGGAATGATTGCATGGAAATCTACTTTACGCCCTCAAGAAATTCAACAGGTAAGTAGCTATATTATTAGTCTTGCAGGTACCAAGCCCGAAAATCCAAAAGCTCCTGAAGGCACAAATGTTCCTTAGAATGCCTCATCAAAAACCCGAAGAAGAAGAAAATTTTAGAAATTCCATCGCTACGGTAAGTAAAACTGGAAAACGACAATGGTTGTATCCGAAAAAACCGAAAGGTACTTTATACAAACGTCGAAAATGGGTAGGCTTCCTTTTGGTCGTGTCCTTATTTCTTGGCCCTTTAATTAAAATTAAGGGGCATCAGTTGTTTTTGTTCAATATCATGGAACGAAAATTTCATTTTTTTGGAGTGCCCTTTTGGCCACAAGACGTTCATTTATTGGTCATTATGTTGCTTATTGGGATTTTCTTTGTTGTCCTGTTTACCGTTGCTTATGGACGGCTATTCTGTGGCTGGATTTGTCCACAAACAGTTTTTTTAGAACTTATTTTTCGTCCAATTGAATATTGGATTGAAGGAGATCGAGGGGCACAAATTCGGTTGGATAAACAACCATGGGATGCTGAAAAAATAAAAAAAAGAGGACTAAAATGGTTCCTCTATTTTGTGCTCTCTTTTGGTATCTCCAATGTTTTTTTGGCCTATTTCGTGAGTGCAGATACATTATTTCAATATATCCAAGCTCCTTTTGAACATCTTAACACCTTAATCTATCTCCTCTGCTTTTCAGGGGTTTTCTATTTTGTCTTTACATGGTTTCGCGAGCAGGTTTGTGTTATTGCTTGTCCATATGGGCGGCTTCAAGGGGTCTTATTAGATAAAAATTCTGTTGTTGTTGCCTATGATCATAAACGGGGAGAGAAAACAAAAGGACGTGCAAAATTTAGAAAAAAAGAAAATCGTCTAGCAAGTGGGAAAGGCGATTGTATTGATTGTTTTCAATGTGTACATGTGTGCCCTACTGGAATTGATATTCGGAATGGAACTCAACTGGAATGTGTGAATTGTACGGCCTGTATAGATGCTTGTGACAGCATGATGGAAGCTGTTGATTTGCCTAAAGGTTTAATCCGCTATGCCTCTGAGGCTGAAATTACAGATCAAAAACAATTTCGATTTACCCCTCGCCTAAAAGCGTATTCAGTAGTCCTTGTTGTAATGATTGCAGCACTCTTTGTTTTGACGGGTACACGTAGTGCCATTGAAGCTACTTTTTTACGTATCCCAGGGCAACTTTATCAATTAGTCGGAAACGATTCCATTCAAAATGTGTACGCTTTTAAATTAGTCAATAAGACGAATCAAAACATTGAGAATATTGAATTGCGACTGCTTTCTCATCAAGGTAAAATTTATTCGGTGACTCATGAGGCGCTTTTATTAAAGGCAGAAGACATTCAAGACGGGACTGTTTTTGTTGAGATTGCACAAGAGGAGTGGAAAGGAAAAAAACTCCAATTAGAGATTGGATTATTTCAAAATAATAAATTGATTGAAACCGCACATACACAATTTTTAGGACCACGAAACTATTATTAAATATTGACACTATGAAAATCAACTGGGCTTGGGCCATCGTCATTTCTTTTATACTTTTTATTGGATTCATTGGATATTTTGTTGTCCGAATTGAAACAGAAGCACAACTCAACCATGAATTGGTTACGGAAGGCTACTACAAAGAGGAATTAAAAATGGAAAGTCATTTAACCGCGCTGCACAATGGAGCTGTTTGGCATGATTCATTGGTCTTTTCCAAGTCAGCTCACGGAATCACTATTGAATCGCTTCCATCGGGTCAAAAAGTACTGATTGAAGGTTATCGTGCTTCAAATAAACAGAAGGATTTTGCGTTTTATTCCACAATAAATTCAAACCTATGCCATATAAAAGATTCTTTACTACTTCCTGGTAAATGGAAAATCAGTCTGTCTTGGAATAGCAATGAGACGGCCTTCCGTGTCGAAAAAGAAATCTACTATTAGTTATGTGGACTGCATTGATCTTAGGGGTTACTGGTAGCCTTCATTGCTTGGCCATGTGTGGACCCATAGCCTTCGCACTTCCATTAGCCCAATCAAAAAATAAACTGCTCTCCCTACTCTATTATCACTTGGGTCGTTTGTTCGCTTATGGTCTTTTAGGCGCAGCAGTTGGGTGGTTAGGAGGAGGTTTTGTTATGGCTGGAGTACATCAAGCTGTAGCTATTATCATGGGCGTGTTGTTGAGCCTTTTTGGTCTCCAACAACTCATGGGCCTTCATCTATTCCGTTTTAAAATACTAACGACCTTTTTCAATCAACTACATCATAGTATCTTGTCCGCCTTTCAACAGAACCGTTCGAAATCCATTGGATTATTGGGAATGTTAAATGGGATCTTACCCTGCGGCTTGGTTTATGTTGCACTTTCAGGAGCCTTGGTTTTAGGCCATCCTACTTATGGTTTTCTTTATATGTTATTTTTCGGAATAGGAACACTTCCCATGATGATTGGAATCGTATTACTTAAACCCTTTAAAAAAAAGAAGTTTCGTTTTCAGGCGGGAAGACTTATCCCCGTGATAACCCTTCTTTTTGGGCTATTCATCCTTATTCGAGGCTTAGGACTTTCCATTCCCTATATCTCACCTAACGCATCACAGTTGGAAATTAAGGTGGGTGCAAAACAGGCGTGTGATCCTTCCCTATAGGTGATTTTTAATTTTTCAATTGGAGAATAAAAAAGAGTACAACAATCCTAGCTATACCATATAAAAGAGGTGCTTATAAACTAAACTGTTTGTTTAATCATTGGAAACGATGAAATGATCAAAAATCTTTTCGTTTAATTAGTTTGAGCATACTGAATAGTGGCAGAACAACCCAAAGTACTAATAATATAAAGGATAGGACAAAACCCCAATTTGTTCCAAAAAATTGCTTAAAAACTGTTCCAGTATAACCAAGCAAAGCAGAAATATCTAACTTCAATAGTATGAGTATTCTTGACAAATCTATAGGATTGAGTGCAATCCCGATCAAAGAAATATTTTCCAAGGGATATTCTTCCAATAGCAATAACAGCATTAAAAAAAGCCCATCGTAAATAATGGCAAAAAACAACCATACTAAAATAGCAAACCCGAAACATTTAATCTTATGATCGTTTGCCAAAGCTATCCGAAAGGCAATTGCAGTAAAAATTAATGTCAAAAAAGTACCCACCATCAGTAATAAAGAAAACCCAAAAATTGCACTGCTTTTAAACAGCCCGTAAAGGATAAAAGGAATTCCCAAACCCAAAATCAGACTTAGGGATAAAGAGAGTCCCACCCCGAGGTACTGCCCCATAAAAATAGAAGCTCTCTGTATCGGTTGAGCAAGTAGTAATTCCGTAAACTTTTGAGAATTATAACAGTACATGACCCCAAAAACAGTTCCGATCAAAGGGACTAAAACAATAATGACATTCATAAGAGTAATGATTGCTTTAGATAAGTCATTGTTTAAAAACAAAAGAACAAACCCTAAGGATAAATAGAAGAAAAAATAAACATAGCTCCACCGGCTACGCATCAAATCAGAAAAACTGTATTTTAATATTTTAAGCATCATTTTTTATGAGAATATTTGCAATTGCGTGTTCCAAGCTAGGTTGTTCGGTGTTTCTTTTTAAGCTGGTAACCGTCCCTTTAAAATAGATTTTCCCCTCCAATAAGAATACAATTTCATCGGCAACCTCCTCCACAAAACTCATGATATGTGAGGTCACAATAATGATTTTCCCTTTATTTTTTTCGTTTTTAATCAACTCTTTCAGTCGAATGAGAGCAATTGGATCTAAGCCAGTTGTCGGTTCGTCTAAAATCAATAAGGGGCTATCAAACATAAAGGTTAGAACAATGTTTACTTTTTGTTTTGTCCCTCCAGACAGATTCAACAGTTTCTTGTTTAAAAAGGGTTTTAATTTAAAAAGCTCAATGAGGTATTGATCATCTGAGGGGTGTTGCCGCAAATCTTTAATCATATTGAGCAATTCTATGAGTTTAAGATTTTCGGGGAAATTTGCCAACTGAGGCAAATAGCTAATTTTTTTTCTGTATTTAGACTGTTTTCGGATATCCTCTCCCCAAGCAGTAATACTCCCTGCATCAGGAATGACCATCCCTAAAAGGGATTTAATCAAGGTTGTTTTTCCAGAGCCATTGGGTCCCAATACTGCAAAAACTCCAGCATCTTTTATCGTTAAATCAATACCCTGTAAGACTTGATTATTCCCAAAAGACTTAAATACATTTTTAAAATCTACCATTTAATTTTACGGATTAGGGGGGTTTCATCAATTAAATTGTCTGGGGTAAAAACAGGAGATACCTTTTCCGAAAAGTCAATGATATCCATAAATAAACTCCTCAGTAAAATGATGGATTCTGGGGTTCTGTTGATGATATAGGAAAATAAGTTTACTGGACGATAGATTACATCGCCGACTCCATCTTTATCTAAATCATAGCCATTGTATTTGCTCCAATAATTTCGATTGAATTGATTGTCATTTAGTTTACCGGTATAGGTGACATCAAAAGAATTTGACACAAAGTTATTTTCTATAAATCGGTTGGTGTAACAGGCACCGCGAACTTTAATCGCCCAACCGTTTTCTTTAAAATCATTATTTTTATACTCAATCCTGTTGGATCCCTCAACATTTATTGCAACCGTATTCTTTTCAAAAGTATTGTTTACAATGACCGCATCATTGATCTCTTTTAAAAGCATCCCATAAGCGGATGCTCCCCAATTTTCTTTAAAGTAGTTCCCCAACATTTTAATTTTTTTTGAAAACATCACAGCAACTCCAGCTCCATTGTTTGAAAAGGTATTGTCCCGATACTCATCATCATTTGAAAACATAAAATGTAAACCGTAGCGCAAATTTTGATGACTTGTGTTCTCTCTAATCAAACAATTATCCGAAAACTCAAGATAAATACCGTCCCGTACACGTTCTACGTAATTATTTGCGATTTCATTATGGTTACTATACCATAATTGAATTCCGTTACCTGAATTGTATTCCTCTTTTGCACTACCTAATATTCTGTTATCCAAAACTTTTCCATAACTCGATTTTTCAAGATAGATGCCAAAAAACAATTTTTCCAAGAGCATATTTTGAATCAAAAAGTGTTTGCTTTTTACTACTCGTATGGCTGCAAAATCTTCTGTATAGCTTGAACCTACGTTTATTATATGCAATCCCTTTAAGCGAACATGGTCAGCTGCTATTGTAATAATTGCCCCTTTAGATTCCCCATCAATTAACGGTAAATTTTTCCCTATTATGGTGAGTGGTTTGTCAATAAGGAGTTCATGCTCTTTGTAAGTGCCTTGTTGTATAATTATAGTGTCTTGATCTTTTGCGCTAAGAACAGCTGCCTTGATAGAGGTATAGGAACAGTCTTTACAGACTTCAATGGGTTGTGCAACAAGTTTGAGACTAAAAAAAACAGTAAACCATAAAATATATCGGCTTTTCAAGTTATTAGTGCTTCAAATATGTTTTTAATTCTTCCCACGAATAAAGAGTTCCCTTTTTTTCAAGCTGAATGTTTTTTGCAATTACTTCATTTTCAAAAGCAGTAATATATGCACCCATGGGACTTGGAAGATTTTTGCTGATCAAAAAGGTGGCTTGCGTCGCATCGACCAATGTTCCTGGTTGACTGTAATGGTTGGTAAAGTAATGAGCTATTTCGCCTTTAAATTGACTTGAATAGCGAATCATACACTCGCTAGCGTCAAATACATAAACTTTACCTTTTGTTGTTATAATTTCGGCTCCATGAATTTTATCTACAATATTCATTTGACAAAAGCTGCATGC